>JAXGSX010000162.1:0-7888 GCA_040775225.1 Kiritimatiellia bacterium
AGGATCGGCTTGCACAGCGGCAGGGTGATGCGCCAGAACATGCGGAATTCGCCCGCGCCGTCAATCAGACCGGCCTCGTATAATTCCGGCGGCAGGCTGTCGAAAAAGCCCTTGAGCAGGAATATCCCGTAACCATTGGCCATTCCGGGCAGCACCAGGGCCCAGAAGCTGTTCATCAAACTTACGGAAAGGTTGAGGTTCCAGTGCGCCGCGAGACGCGGCAACGCCCAGCCGCCGAGCAAGCCGGGAAGTATCGCGGCCAGCAGCAAAGCGGCAGGCGCCGGGCGAGCCGGCGGGCCATCCAGTAAAACAAGAGGAGGCAGAGCGCTCCCGCGGCCAACTGGCCCAGCGGGAAGGATTTGATCATCAGGAAGCTCGGAATCATCAGCACTTCGCCGGGAAACGTCATCGTGACCAGCAAGAACAGGAGAATATGATGCGATTCCTTGAGCCGGAAGCGCGACATGGCGTAAGCCGCCAGCGGGTTGACGGTGAGTGTGGCGGCAATAGTCAGGATAATGTAAATCAAGGTCACCCGCATGGCGGCGCCGTGCAGGACGGCGAATTCCAATACCTTGCGGTAATTATTGAAGAAATAAGTTTGTCTGAGGCCGGACCGCTCGCGGAGAAAACAATCGTAGCGGAAAACCGCGTGGGGCAGCCGCGCCTCGTTGAATTCGCGGTAATCCGCGCCATGGGCGCGATTCAAGTCCGCAATGTCCGCGTACCGCGCGCGCAGGAATTTGCGCCAGTGATCCTCCGGCCGGACAAGGCTGAGCGCCGCCGGCGGGCATTCGCGCTGGACAAAAGACGCCCATAATCCCGCCAGTTTCAAATCATCCGGCAGGCGTTCCTTCAGCGGCAATTCCGGATCGCGGTCGCGATCCCGGAGAAAATTCCGCCAGGCTTCCGCGGCTTGCGAGACGTCAACACGCATGAAAATCGGCGGCGCGAATTTGCGGAAAAACTCAGCCACGGCGTCTGTCCCCAAGCGGCCGGCCATCAAGTCGTCGTAAGTGATCAACGACCGGATGACGGAGCCGTCCGGCGCCCGCGCGCCGGGATAATCATCCGGCAGTTCCAGGCGGTTGACCATACGGAAAACATGGTAATTGGCGTCAAACAATCCCGTCCGTTCCGGCGGCCGTTGTTCCAGGAACGCGCGCCAATCCAGGTTGCGCGCCCGCTGTTCCGGCCGCCGGTTGGGCTGTTCCACCGGCGCGCCGACTTCCTCCCAACTTGCGGCGTTGTCGTTGTAGGCGCGGTTAACGGCGTCCAGAACGCCGTATTTATTCCGCAGCCAGCCATAAAAATCCGGCATTAACGCGAAAGGACCATCCCGGTCAAACAGGAAAGCAGGCGTTTTGAATTCGCCCGGACAGGCTTCCAGCAGGAATGCGCGCATGTCGCCGGCGATGGCGGCGCGCCGCGCGGCGGGCGTGTTCATTACCGGCCGGAGATCATCTTCGCGCACGTCGGATGAATTAAACCAGTAATCGCGTCCGAACCAGCCGGCGATCATATTCACGGGGTAATCGCTCATGGCGCTGCCGCCCCACCCCGAGGGAATGCTGTCCAGCAAATAACGCTTGAAGAGCGCCGCCTCGCTGACCAGGTAACGGGGCACAAGCCGGAATTCCTGGCACTCGCCGCGTCCGACGGTGGACATGGAAAGCATCAAGGCAAACGGATAAACCATCGTCACCGCGCCGACCCCCAGCAGGACGTACATCGCCAGTAAAGTCAGGCGCACGCCGATGGAACGCCGGCCAACCTTGCTGATCAACGGCATGGTTATTCCTCCCGTCCGGCGGCAGCCTTGAACTGCAGCTTGTTGAGAATGCGCAATTGCGTCAGGGTGAATCCAATCAGCATGGCGCCCATGATCCAGGCCATCGAAGTCGCCAGACCGAAATTCAGGAACATGAAGGCGTTGTACCAGATATACAGGCCGGTGGTCATGGTCGCATCCTCCGGCCCGCCGCCGGTCATGACAAAGATATTGCCGGACTCCTTGAACCCGGCAATGACCGCTCCAACGAAATTAATGATGATCAACGCCTTCAGGTTGGGATAAGTTACATTCATAAATTTCTGCCACAACCCGGCGCCGTCAATATCCGCCGCTTCGTATTGCTCCTCCGGGATGCCCTTCAGCGCCGCCAGGTAGATCAGGCAACCGGGACCGGCATGCGCCCAGATGACCGGGATCACCAGCCAGAACATGGCCAGCGTAGGATCGCGGAGAAACAACTGCGGCTGGAAATTGAAGCCGCTGAAAAAGGCCGCCGCCAGTCCCGACCAGCCGGACTGCAGGACCAGCCGTCCGGACCAGGCCGCCGGCGCCAGCAGCAGGAACGCGCCGGCGGAGCCGGCGGCCAGGCGGCCGCGGCGCGTTGTCACCTCGGCCCACGCCTGGCGCAACAGCGCCAGCCCCGCCAGCAGCACCGCCAGGAATACGGTTAATTTCAATCCGGCGGCCAGCCAGAGCGGCATCCGGTTAAACGACAGGATCAGCGAGTTCAGCACGCCGTTGCGCTGCGGGGAAAAGAGCAGGTTTTTCCAGAGGAAGAGCGTAACCAAGCCGGTGGTCACCGCCGGCAGGTAGTAAACCGTGCGCAGAAAAATCTTACCGCGCGGAATTTCCGTCAGCAGCAGCGCCAGCAGAATGGGCGCGCAGAATCCCAGGCCGACCAGCATGGCCATATACTGCATGGTTTGCAGCAGGTAGCGCCAGAATTTCGGATCCGAAACCGCGGCGACGAAATTGCGCAGCCCCACCCATGCGGAATTGCCGAGAATATTGTAATCCTGGAATGCCATCAGCAATCCCCGCGCCAACGGGAGATAAGCCCAGATCGCCACGCTGGCGATGGCGGGCAGCAGGAAAATCCATGCATAGAGACGCCGTCGGCCGGGATGCCCGCCCACGCCAAAACCTTCATCATCCCGCGCGCGGGCCTGCGCCCGCATGGCCAGGCGCACAATCAGGCGCGCTCCCAGCGCCAGCCCGGTGGCAATCGCGGCGAACAAAATCCAGCCCAGCCGCGAGCGGCGGCGCACGACTTCCTCCGGTATTTCCCCGAGGATCATGGTGTTGACATTCCGGCAAACCTCCGACATCACCGCCTGCGGATCACGTTGGTAATCGCCGGTTTCAGGGTCCGGCCGGCCGGCAATGATCGGTTCGATCGCCATGTTCAGTTCGCGGGTCATGACATGGGAAAATCCCTTGCAATACGGCTCCACCCGGGCATACTGCTCCAGGTTTTTCCACAAAAGCCGGCGGGCCGGGTCAATACGATCTAGGATATCTTCATAGCCCGCCGCTTGCAGCAACGCCGGCCGCACGAATTCCTCCAGCCCGTACTCGATATACGTGCGCATGATGATCGCCTGCGCTGCCGGCCCCGTTGTGAACTCGATATATCGCCAGGCGGCTTCCTGGATGGCGCGGCGGTCGCGCCGACCCGGACGGTCTTCTTCCTGGACGGCGGCGTTCACGCCCATATAGCCGCCGGCGATGAATGCCGCGGGCGGGAAACCCGGCCGCGAGGGGAACGGCACGAAGGCCACCGCCTTCGGATCCACGGTGCTGACTTCGCTCAAAGTGCCGATCTGCATCGCAAACAGCGCGTTCGCCAGCCGCGCGCCCGATTGAAGTTCAAAAGCCGTGGTGACGCCATGGTACACCCGCTGCCGCACGACGGGATCGTCCAAATCGAAGGTTGCTCCGGTTTCCGGATCCACCGCGCGGCGGGCGCGGAGCATTGCCGGCGTAAGGTCGAACTCGTGATCACCGTTGCGCAGCCAGGGTTGATGCGTCAGTTTCCTGTAAAATTTCAAGGCTTCAATCGCATCCGGACCATCCGTCTCCAGGCGCCATTGCAAATCGTCCATCGTGTAGGACTCCGGCAATTCGCGCGCGCGGAGCGCGTCCCGGGTGGCGGCGGCATAGCGGGCATATTCCTCCGCGTTGCTCAAACGGATATGCAAACTTTCGTAATCCGTGAGAGGCGGCGGCACCGGCTCCAGCCGGCCGTCAACCGGCAGATACGGGCGGACCACCTCCCCGCCGGCCGACCATACATACTGCAGGTAATGCCACCCGGCGTGCAGGCCGGCCACCATGTAAAGTCCGTATTGTGTCGGCAGGTTGGCCGGCATACCCGGCTCTTTCGCCGGATCAACGGTCAGGCGCCGCGCCATGGCATACAACTCGTCCCAATCCCGCGGATAGCGATTGGCCAGACCCGCCTTGGCAAACATACCGATATCGCACATGAGCGCCATGGAATAATAAGTCACCGGCGCCGCCAGCACCCGGTCGCCGCGGATGCACAATTCCCACACCTTGTCCGGCGCGGCAATACCGGCATATGGCGCCCCATGGCGGCGCTCATAATCCGCCAGGTATTCATTCAGCGGGAGCAGGAAGCCCTGCGAGATATAATCGCCGACCTTGCGTCCGTACAGGTAAAACACGTCCGGGGCCACACCGCCGGCGATGGCCAGGAATTCGTTGCTCTCCTCCGCCGGCCCCTCCAAACGCAGGGGCACCACCGCCTTCACCCGGATTTCGGGGTGGCGCCGGCAAAATTCATCATAAACCCGGCGGACAGCCACCTGCGCCGGCACGGTGGCGGTTTTGGCGGGAATGCGCCACAGGCGCAATTCCACCGGCTCGTCCGCGGCGGCCGCAGCCAGCCAGCAAAACGCCATTACCGCCAGGCTGCCGCGCGCCAGACGGCTCGCCGGCGCCGCCGCTTTTTTCAAAAGGAAGGCAAACATTGTGTTCAGTGTTCGGTGTTCAGAATTCCGGGATAAAACCGTAAACCTTTGACCTTTCAAAACGCGAGTTTTGAATCAAGCTCTCTGCAATCAAAATCAAGGGCGCAATTCCGCTCCAGGGATTCCAGCGCGCGCCAGGCAACCAGGCTGGCCAGCGCGCCGCGCCGGACATCCACCGGTGACACCCCCCCCGCCACAATTGCGCGCCGGAAAAATTCCAATTCGTTGTAATGCCCCTTGTCCGGACGCACCATGCGGTCATAGTAATATCCCGTTGCGCGCTCCGCAGGGGTTATGGACCGCCGCCAGGCCCGGGCGCGTTCCGCCGCGCCCTGAATGCCGTCGTTGAAGGTCGCGCCGCCCACAGTATAAGGATAGGTCTGGCGCAGCGCCATGCCGTCGAATCCGCGGACGGTCAATTCGATGAATTCCTCGGCGATGATGGCGCCGTGGTTGGCATGGATTTCCAGGCGTTCCTTGGGCAGGCCCGCCGTGCCGTTATCCCCGGCAATCACCGCCGCCGTGACATTATCGGGATATGTGAGGGTTATGATGTTGTCCATGTTGCCGCCGCCGGCGGCATAAATTCTCAGCGGGACGGAATCCGTCAACCAATTGAGCAAGTCAAAAATATGCGTGGCTTCGTGCAGGATGGTGGACTCCCCGCGCCGCACCACGGCATCATAATGATGTGCCGGCCACAAACGGGCTTCACCGATGATGCGGTAGGTGATGGAGGCATTGCCGCGCCGGTAACGCTGGAAGAGCGGTTTCAAATCCTGCATCAGCGGGCTGAACGGGCGGTTGTAACCGACCATGAACAGCCCGGCCGCCCCGCGCATCAGCGCCGTCATCCGGGCGGCATCGCTTTGGCGGTAGCATAGCGGTTTTTCGACAAAAAGATGCTTGCCATGCCGGACGCAGAGTTCCATGACCGGCAGACGACAATCCGGCTTGGTTCCGCAGATCACCAGGTCAATCTCCGGATCGGCAATCAAGCGGACCATGTCGGTGGTAACATAGCGGTGCCGGCAGGAATGCGCCAGATCATCCAGTCGGCGCCGGTCCAGATCGCAGAAACCGACTATTTCAAAATACGGATTACGGTCGGCATTGGGGATATGGGTGCCGCTGGTGAAGCCGCCGCAACCGACAAACCCCACTTTGAGAATGGTATCTTCCGGCATTTAGCCTCTTACGTGAAAACCAAAATAAAACAATTGAATGGATGCAGCCGGACGGCTCACCACAGGTTCGCCCTCCAGCGGAACGCAAATTGATGAAAGGCCGATACAAGGCGCTTTCATGTCGACGGGAAAACTCCCCGCGACACGCGCGCGCGGGCCGGGCGGCGGAACTGCCGGGCTTCCCGCCGGATGGCCGTTTCCAGCATCCGGCATTTGGCCGCGGCATAAGTCTTCCCTTCGCTATCCATCGGATTCAACAATGTGACAGCACAGGCAGGTAAAGCGGCCAGCGTGGCGACATCGCCCCAGCGCAGGATGCCGGGCACATGGATGGCCATGGACTTGCCGCTGCGGGCGCCATGGTACAGGTAAGAGCCTTGCAGATTCACACAGGTAACCGACTGTATCCGGCGATTGAAGGCGGCGGCGCACAAGGCTGCCAGACCGGCTTCGCCGAAAGCGCGTATTTCCAGGCGGGCGCGCGGGAACATTCCGGCAGCCGCCCGCACGAGCGCCTGGATGTCGCAGACCCAATCGCCTAGCATGGTGCGCCCCAGCCAGAAACAGGCACGCGCATGGTCATGATAACTCTGTTCGCCCAATTGGCTCGAGTTATAACAGGTTTCACCGGTCCCGCGCAAATCCGCGAACAGCCGCGCCGGCGGTCGGCGGCCGCCGGCGGCCGCCCAGGCAGCGTCCACCGCGGCGGCTTTGCCGTGCGGATGCAGCACGAGCGCCACGGTTTTGACCGGCCCGGCGGCCGGACGGGTTACAAGTGCTGACGGCAGCAGGATATTTGGCTCCGACTCCACCGCGAATTTGAAGATGCGCAGCCCCGCTTCCTCCTCTGTGCCGAATTCAATCGGCCCGGCAGCCGCCGGTGAACGCGCGCGCAGCAGCGCCTGCAATTGGCGCAGTTTGGCCGCACGGCCGGCGGCGCCCGCGTTCCGGTTGGCGCCGGCCAGCAACCGCCGGCCCGCAGCGCGGCAATAGTCCGGGATGGAGACCACTGAAGCCGGCCGGCGGCCGGCCGGAAAACACAGGCACTGCTCCTCGGGCAGGGTCTGGAATTCGGGCAGATCGCAGGGGCGGCCTTCGCCCTCGTCCTTCAGCCAGCGCTTGAACCAGCCCAGCATGCAGCGCTGCATTTCAGGCCAGTAGCCATGGGTCATGTCAAACACCTGGTACGCCAGTTTTTCTTCTGCGCCGTACAGGCGGTAAACCCGGCTGGCGGCGTTGAAGGATCGCAGCATTTCCGGCACGCAAAAGGTGGGACCGTCGCGCAGCGCGTTTAAAATCAGCAGGGCGTTGGGCGCGGCCAATCCGAGCGCGCCCCATTCCTCCATGAACGTCAAACCGTTCGGCAATACCTCGCACACGCAGTTGCAGCGGGTTACATAGGATTCGAATGTCCCCACCGAAACCACCGGCACGGCCGCCTTGATCCGCGGATCCAGCGCCGCCAGCCACATGGTCTGGTTGCCGCCGCCGGAGGCGCCGGTGACCCCGATGCGGTCGGGATTCACGTTTGGCAAAGACTGCAACAGGTCAATCCCGCGCATATTGTCGTAAACCTGCATACCCAGCAGGGTTTCACCGAGATCAAAGAGGCCGGCGCCGATGCCGGCGCCGTGGTATTCATACTTGCCCGGGATGGAACCGCGCTCGCCCGCGCCGAAAGCGTCAATCATCAAAACCACGAAACCGCTCAAGGCGAGCAAATGCCCGCGTTCCTGGACTCCGGCTGCGATTTTGCCCTGGGCATGATGACCATGCACGCCGATAATGCCGGGGAATGGACCCGTACCATCCGGCACATATAAATTGGCGGTGACGCGCATGCCCGGGCGGCTCTGATACGTGATTTTGCGGATTTCGTAGCCCGGCAGCCGGATTACGCCATGCACCTG
>JAXGSX010000163.1:0-7839 GCA_040775225.1 Kiritimatiellia bacterium
AATTATTACGCATTATATGTGCATAACGCCGCCGCGGAGCCGGCCATGGCCGCGCCCGGCCCCATCCAGGTCTATCCCGCGGCCGATGCGGCGGCGCACGCCGCTTTCCGGCAATTGCTGGAGGGGTTACGGTTGCCGGCAGTGGAAATTCCGAGGACGGAGTTGGCTGGCCGGCTGTCGGCCAAGCCGCGCTATGTGCTCGTGGCGCCGCGCGCGTTGGATGCAGCTTCCGCCGGCGAACTGGCGGCGTTGCGGCCCTGGCTGGAGCAGGGCGGGCAGTTGCTGTGCCTGGAGCAGGATTACGCCGGCCAACTGCCCTGGGCGCCGGCGATTACGGCCATTCGCCTGCGGCATCGCCGGGATTTCGTCCTGCCGGCGATCGGCATAGATGCGCTGCCCGTGCGCTATGCCGACCCGTTGTTCGCCGGGCTGGCGGCCCGCAGGTATTGGGAAAGTTTCAACAATCCGGATGGCGAGATTTACCGTTACCTGCTGGCGCCTTTGACCGCTGACGCGCGCATGATTGGCGCCGATCTCGGGCGGCTGGAGGATGTGCCGGTTTTCGGCGCCCTGGTGCTGGACCGTAAAATCGGCGCCGGCCGCTGCCTGATATCTCAGATTGAAGCCGTGAAGGCGCTGGAATTTCAGGATGGCGCCGCCCGGCGTTACGTGGTCAATCTGCTCCGCGCTTGGCTGAGTTCCGATTGAGCCGCGGTGACAAGCGGTCAGGCTCTTGCATCAGCTTGGGCCGGATCAATCGCCGCTGTTCCAAAACAGCGCGGCCTCGCTGGGGGCGCCGCAAACTCCCATCCGATTGCGTGCGCGGCATTTTATAGAATTGCAGCCCGGGCGAAGTTCCCACCGATATGGGGAAGAGCAGTCCCGCCATAGGCCGCCATTCGTGGCGACCTGGTAACACTCAAAATCTGGCATGACATTATTCAGGCGGATTTTAATCGTTCCCGGTTGCGCGCCGGCATGCATAACGAACCCCACGCGATTCAAAGGCCAGTAAAAATCGCGCTCGCGCTTAACAGCGCAGTCATAATGCCATTGCGGCGCCACGCCATCCCCTTCCCAGTTCAAATATCCGTTCCAGGGCCAGGGCCAGCGATATCCATGGTTGAACGGGCGCGGGAACGGCTGCGCCAGAAAATTATTCCGAGGAATAATCCTCATTAATGCCATCATTGACAGCAGATTGTGATGGCCCTCGCATAGCGCTTTCAAATCCAGCGGCTGGGAATTGTCCATCCCCGTGTATAGTCCTATCTGGTCGGAATCGGACTCATATAAACGATGAATCTCAAGCACATTCAAGGGCGTACGGGTGCGGCGGTCAAAGCAGTAAAACTCGCGCGTCGCGTCCAGATGCACCCACTTATCGTGTTCGTTGCTCCAGACCTCGCATACCTCATGCCCGCCGATGGCAATATGGCGGGCCGGTATGCCGAATGAAAGCAAAGCCTGCATCAAGGCAAGATTGCTGATCAGGCAAAACCCATCCCGCCGCCGGGTTTGATACCGGTTCATGATGATTGCGCCGCAGGCATCGCGCTCCAGCGCGAGATAATCTAGCGCGTTCCAGGAAATCTCCGGCTGGGCGAAAATATCTTTGATGGGAACCCGGTATGCCCAATTCAAAAGACGCAACACCAGGTCGAATTCCCCCTGCGTCCCCGCGGCCACCCGGTCCAGTTCAAACTTGGCGCGCAGTTGGCGCAAGCCAGGATGGTCGTAATTTTCGCAGGCATATCCAGATGGAGGCCAAACCAGTTCCGGGTTGCGCCAATCATCCAGACGCAAGGTGGCCGTCCACGGTAGCCGCTCGATTTTGACCTTGCTTTCGGCAGCCATTCCTCGCAGTCGGGGCGAATATCCGGGATCATCGGTTTCCATTCTTATCCGGCAACGCAAAAACCGTCCGGGCGATGCCAGCGTATCGCCGTTCCGGTACAAGGTCCATTGTTCCGCGCCGTCGCAATTCAACCATGGGTTGTCCGAATTACGGATACGATATTCCATCCGTGTGCCGGGCGGCGTATCCGCATCAAAATCCAAGCGGCATGTTTCCACCGATGCCGCTACCCTTAAATCCGTCCATGGCGCGCTGGTCTGCGCCAGATCAATCACCGGGGTAATCAGTTCGCCCGCATTCCGGAAACCGTCCAGGGACAGCCGGATGCTGTATTCGCCATCCAGTTCCTTCCAGGTGATTTTCCCCGCCGCATCCCGGGCGCCAATGCGGCTGGCATGCGGCAAATCTTTCTCCGGCTGCATGGGACCGCCGGCTGGATTCCGGCGATGGGCCACCGCGATCCGCCAGGCGCCGCTTTCCAAGGCGGTTTGCAGCAGCACATGATTCAGGCCGACCCGCAGCCAATCCGCGGGGAAGTCCAGGTAGAGCCAGGCGCTGTTGAAGCCGCCGCCGCGGCGTGGGGCCACATATCCCCCGCAACGTTCCGCGGTCGCCGGCACAAATCCGTAGGTCTGGAAAGCCGGGGCCGGCGGCATATAACGGCACACGTTGCCGTTGATTGCCACTTCCAGGGGCGCCTCCGGCGCCGGCGCGACGACCAGCACGGCCAACCGCACGCCCAGCGTGTTGATTTTTGCAACCTGAAAGGTTTTGTCGGCGCAGGTGGCGGAGTTGATGTCTATGTAATTCAGCCCGGCCACGCCCGGCAACATAGAGCCGGCGCCGGCGGAATCATTTTCCAGCAAACGTCGTTCCATCAACTGCAGCGCATCGTGATTCCCATTGATTTCAATGTTGTTTAATCGCGACTGGATCCATAAATCACCGGCGGAATAACGGCGGCGCACATCCCCGCCGCCGCATTGTGCCGCTACCAGAATGGATGCCGCCGCCGCGGTGGTTTTTTTCAAGTTCTGCATAAGTTCGTCTGGCATGGCTTTGTTGCTGATGGCGCTGGAGTCGCTTGGCAAAGCCGCGGGGAAGGCGGCCTAGGTGTTGTAGCCCATCCATACAATTCCCGGTCAAAACGCTCAGTAGATCGAAAACATCATCCCTTGCGGCAAATATTCATAACATCCCATGTCCACCAGGCGCGAAAACCGGTCAATCCGCGTGCGCCGGTCCAGGTCAATCCCGGCGGCCATCCAGTCCATTTGATTGGCACCGGTATTGCGGCAGGGCGAATCCGGCAATAACCGGTACAGGCGGATAGCCTGCAGATCCAGGCCCGGCTCATAGGCAATTGTATTCCGGAAGACATAGCCGTCCGCTGGCAGGGCCGGGGTGGTGCAGCAATGGTTGAATTCCGCCGTGCCGGTGGTGGAGGCGCGGTAATTGCCGTAACTGCCGCCGTCATTCCAATACAGGATGCAGTTGTTTAAAATGCTGGTGCGGCCGCTGCTGTTGTCGAACCAGAATCCGCCCGTCCTGTTGGCGGTGTTGGAAATCACGGTGCAATTGTCGAAGCGCCCCCATATCAGGTAAACCGCGCCGCCATCGCCATCGCAGTGATTGCCGGTAAACAGGCAGTTGCGAACCATGGAGCTGGTCAGCGTCGCGGCGGTGGTGGCGAGGCGCAGGGCGCCCCCATATGTCACGCTGCTGTTGCCGATGAACCGGCACTCCGCAACCAGATGGTTATCGCTGCTGCTGTAAAATCCCGCTCCAGTTGAGGCTTGGTTGCTGTTGATCAGGCAATCTTCCACCACGCAACGGCCGAAACTGACGGCGTTGCCGATGCCGCCTCCGCTTGTGCTGGCGGTATTGGAATGGATGGTGCAATTTTTGATGGTCAATGGACCCTGGCTGGCGTAATGATAAATGCCGCCGCCATTTTTGGCTTTGTTGCCGGACAGAACGCATGCTTGCACCAGTCCGGTGACGCCGAGCGCATAAATTCCGCCGCCGCCATTGGAAGCTACGTTGCCGGACACCTCGCTGTTAAAAATACAGGCGCCGCTGTCCATATAAATGCCGCCGCCGCCGGTAGAAGCATAAGTGGATGTATTGCCCGTCACCAGGCAATTCGACATTACGCAGGCCATGGCATAAATTCCGCCGCCTTTTGCCGAGGTGTTGTTCCATGCGCAGGTCGTATTGAAAACTCCCGCGCCGTCACTGGCGTAAATGCCGCCGGCGCCGTTTCCCGGACATTCATTGAAGGTGACGCGGCAAGAGGTCACGGTGCCGGAGCCGCCGGCAATATATATTCCGCCGCCCCAATAGCGCGCCAGATTGCCGGTGACGGCGCAATTAAAGGCTGCGGCGTTACTGCCGAGATAAATCCCGCCGCCGACGCCGCCCATGCCGCTGTATCCCCCAGCAAGATTGCCCATGACGGTGGAATTGGCGATCTCGCCGTTCAACAGCGAGACCCCGCCGCCGTACCCGGTGGTGTCAATGGTGCCGGCGGCATTGTTGTTCCGTATGATGCAGTTCCGCAGGCGGCCGCTGATCACATGTGCGCCGCCGCCGTATTGCGGATTCGGTGCGGCATTGAATGCGTACCCATTGCTGATGGTGATGCCGTCCAGGAGCGCATCGGCATGGTTCAGCAGAAAGCAGCGCACCGTCCCCATGCCGCTGACGACCACCTGCTCCGGGGCGCCGCAGCAATTTGTAATTGTCAGGCCCTTGTCCAGCGTGACTTGCTTGGCCAGTTCATAAAGTCCGTTGGAGAGAATCAGGGTATCGCCTTCCGCCGCCAAGGCCACGCCATTGCTGATGGTTTGCCAGGCCTGGCTCCAGGAAGCCCCGGAATTAACGTCATTGCCGCCCGGCGCCACGTAATGCTCGGCCGCCTGCAAGCAGAGGCATCCAATCAATAAAAACACTGCCAGAGAACCGATGTTTTTCATGATATTCCCCTTTTGAGTTTTAGCTGAATCTGTGAGGATGTCAGTATGCCGCATCCCAATGGAATCAGGCCTGGGATGCGCTGCGTTTATTCCTCGAACTCCGTCGCTTCCAAGCCCTGTTCGACCTGCATGGCATCCAGCCAGATCCGGCCTGCGCACTTCGCAGCGATTTCAAACCGGAACAAATCGGCATCGCTGCGCGGCGGAACCTGCCACAGCATACTATAACGCTGCCATCCCGTGGTCAACTCAAAGGTGCGGCTGCCGTATTCCGAATGATATAACAAACGCATGCCCGGCCGATCAGCCTTGGCGTAAAACGAAAACGCATAAGTTGCTGTCTTGTCATGCTGGGGTTGGCAATAGAACCGCGCGCCCGCCGGGCCATGCCTTGCTGGAGCGGTATTGGTGGATGGGCAGGAAATCAACATGCTGTATTGGCCGTGAAACACTTCTTCCGTGGATTGGCCCCAGACCGGCGGACTGCCGCTGCCGATGGCCTGTTCCGGGTCCATAGCCGCGAACATGAAATAATAATCCGGATAGCCGGAAAGCGTGGCATCCTCGAAGCTCGGATTGGGCAGGACGTTTTTCTTGCCCGGCCGGACGTAATTTTGCAGTATAAACGGCTCTTCCGAGGCCTTGACGTCTTCCGCGTTCACTATGGAGGATACGGTCAAGGCCGGCGGCTCCCCGCCTTCCGGCAAATCCAGGTAATACGCCGCAATGCCGTACCCCGGGAATGTATCAGCAAATTTCCCATTCCGGACTTCCTGCGCCGCGCCTGACACCCGGTTGGAGACTATCCCGGCCAGGCCGGGCAACTCAAATTCGCAGCGGGTCGGGCGATCGAAACAATTGGCGGCCAGGAGCAGCCCGCGTCCATCCGGAAATTGCTTCAACACGGCTTGCACGTCCGGATATTTCCATTTATCCGGATCGAATTCGCCGGGCTGATATACCGCTTCGCCTCCATTTGCCGCACGGCGTCCGCTGCGGTATGCCGCCGTTTGCCTGACCGCTGGTGCGGTCAAGGCCGGCGCCAGTTCCATGATGATGCCATTCAGCCTTTTGAAAGTATTCCACGTATCCGCATGCGCGATGACACTGGATTGGAAGTAATTGATGAAAGTAGCGCCGTTGATGATGCCCAGCCAGGTCTGGCATTCCTGTTCGGCGACCGTCATCGGGCGGCAGCCCTCGAAAATTTCGGCAGCCAGGGTGATCCAGACAGGTGCGCGGCGCGCGGCGGCCCGGCGATACAGGCCGGCGGTCGCCGCCGCCACATAACGCGGCCAGCCGCGGTACCCGTTTCCACCTGGTTGCCAATAGGGGTCTTGCCCCAGCACATCGTAAAACGTCTGATCCTCCGCGCCTTTCGGCGGCGCGCCGGAAAAAAGCACCAATTGTGGGTGATACCCGTCCAGTTCGTTGATTCTCTGGTAGAAATCGAGCAGGGCGGAGAATTGCCAGATACAGGGTTCGTCAAAAAGCTTGTAGCCAAACAGATTGCCGGCATCCTGGATAGCCGCCAGACTTTCCAGCATGGAAGCAAGGTGATATTGATAATGCCCAAAGGCAAACGCGGTCTTCTGCGCGTCATTCAAGCTCCGCGCGCCGCCATACAGGGTGCCCTTCAGCCGTAACATGGAACTTGCCGCAAGATATTGTTTTTGTTGCTCGACTTTTTCCGGCGGCAGAAGATCGAAATATGGGCGCACAAATTCGCCGCCATATTCTCCCTTGCGCCCGCCATAGGCTGCTTCCGGACGCGCGACAAAATATAACCCGTGCCTTTCGGCCAATTGGGCGTGTTGCACCACATCCGCCGTGGTAAATCCGCCGAATCCACGGTCCGGATCGTCCCAGTTGATCCACATGAAATAGGTGTTGAATCCGTATTCAGCGATACACCGGGTGATATGTTCCGGATCATGGCCCGCCATCGCCATTGTCATACTGAGCCCGAAAAAGGGGTGCCCGTCGCGCAGGACGACCCGGTTGACATGATCAATTTTCCATTCCCGCCCCGGCTTGGGCGCCCGCTTGACGATTACGAGCGGCTGGCTGAACAACACCCGCCCCGCCTCTTGGCATAGTTCCAGGTGCACGGTGTGCGTCCCAACCGGCCAATCCGCGATCGGCAGGGCTATCCGCGTTTCAGGCGCCGCCGCGGCCTCGCCGCCGGCCCGGCCCTTCGCGCGCGCCGCCAGCAGCATGCCCTTGAGATTTTCCGGCGGCATGCCGATGGCCGCTGTGATAACGGCATTGGTTTCATCAGTGTAATAATTGCGATCGGCATACGCGGTCATGAGCCGCAGCGTCTCCGGATTCTCCACCACACGGCGTCCCAGCTCATGGCCGGTGGCCGGGTCCCGCAGCGTCACCGTGATGATCCGGTCGGCCATGGACGTCACCGGCACCGGAATCGTCCAGCGTTCCGGCGCCGGCCCCGCGCTTTTGAAACGCTTTAAAGTTTCCGATGCGGCGCCGCTCCGGGGCGAGTCGCCCACAGTTATTTCCACTTCACCCACGTGGCCGGAAACGTTGCGGGCCACCACCTCGACTGCAAACGCCAGTCCCTCATCGCGCGCGGTATAGGGATGCACCACCGCGTCTTCCAGGGCCACGAGCAAGGGAATGGACGGATTTTGCGGTGCGATCCCTGCCAACAGCGCGAAACGATTTGGCTCGTGAAAGTTTTTGATCACCGGCTGCCAGGTGCTGGATTCAATCCGTTCCGTCAGGATTTCGCCCTGACCGTCCACGGAATCAATCAGACGCCGGTTCCGCGTGACATTGAATTTCAAAGCTTCCAGGTTGCCGTGCGAGATCAGCTCGCACAGCGGCAGCGCGAGTTCCGCGGTCCAGCCCTCCCCGTCGCGGCTGGTCGCGGAGAGCCATGGCACATTCCAGGTCCGTTGCTTGACCCCGTTGCGCACAATCTGTTCGGCACGGACATTGTTGCAGGCCAGCATATAGTGCAGGTAGACCCGGCCGGCG
>JAXGSX010000164.1:0-7817 GCA_040775225.1 Kiritimatiellia bacterium
CACGGAATACCGCGGCCGGCGCATCGGCAGCCAAGGCACCGCCATTTTTTCATTCCACCCGATCAAGAACATCACCACCGGCGAAGGCGGCATGTTCTGCGCCGATGACCCCGAACTGCTCGACCATATCCGCCGCCTGAAATTCCATGGACTGGGCGTAGACGCCTTCGACCGCCGCACCCAGGGCCGTTCGCCGCAGGCGGAAGTGATCGAGCCGGGCTTCAAATACAACCTGACCGATATCGCCGCCGTGCTGGGCCGGCGCCAACTGGTCCGGCTGGATGAATTCAACCGCCGGCGCGCGGCCATGGCGCAGCGTTACCGTGAATGCCTGGCGGAAGTGCCGGAAATCCTGCCGCTGGCCGAACCGGACTACCCCATGCGCCACGCCTGGCACTTGTTTATCATCCGCCTGGACACCGACCGCGCCCGCCTGACCCGCGATGAATTCATGGAGGAACTCAAGCGGCGCAACATCGGCACGGGCCTGCATTTCCGCGCCGCGCACCTGCAGAAATATTACCGCGAAAACATGGGTTGCCGGCGCGGCATGCTGCCGCAGACAGAATGGAATTCCGACCGTATCTGTTCCCTGCCGCTTTTCCCGGGCATGCGTCCGGAGGATGTGGAGGATGTGGTCGCCGCTATCAAGGAAGTCCTGAAACGATGAATACCCCCGCCACAGTTTCCGTGGTCATCCCCGTCTATAACGAGGAAGCCAACCTGCCGGAATTGCTGCGCCGCACGCTGGCTGCCGGCCGGGCGCTCCCGGCGCCGTTTGAACTGATCCTGGTGGATGATGGCAGCCGCGACCGTTCCCGCGCGCTGCTGTCCGACGCCGCGCGGGACAACCCGGAAGTCATTGCGGTCATGCTGAACCGCAATTACGGCCAGCATGCCGCCGTCATGGCGGGGTTCGCCCAATCCCGCGGCGAAATCATCGTCACCCTGGACGCCGACCTGCAGAATCCGCCGGAAGAAATCGGCAAACTGGTGGCGAAGATGGAGGAAGGTCTTGACGTGGTCGGGTCGGTGCGGGTGCCGCGTTGCGACAGCCTGTTCCGCCGCTTTTCATCCTTCCTGGTCAACCGCGTTACCGCCCGCGTAACGGGCGTAACGATGCATGACTACGGCTGCATGCTGCGGGCCTACCGCCGGCCGATTGTGCAGGCGATGCTGCAATGCCACGAGCGCAGCACATTCATTCCCGCGCTGGCCAATAGTTTCGCCCGGAACACCGCCGAAGTCGAAGTACGCCACGCCGAACGCCGGGCCGGCGCCTCCAAGTACAGCCTGTGGAAACTGATCAACCTGCAATTCGACCTGTTAACCAGCATTACCACTTTCCCGCTGCGCTGCTTGAGCATTTTCGGCGTGCTGATGTTCCTCGCCGGCGCCGGGCTGGGCCTTCTGATCCTGGCGCTGCGCCTGATCCACGGCCCGGAATGGGCGGTGCAGGGCGTGTTCACCCTGCTGGCTATCCTGTTTTTCTTCATGGGCGCACAACTGGTCGCCATGGGGCTGCTGGGCGAGTATCTCGGCCGAACTTACATGGACGTGCGGGCCCGGCCGCGCTATTTCGTCGAGCAGGTAGCCGGGCAGAGCCGGCTCGGAGCCGACATCCCGGCGCCGCAGAACTGAAGCGGCGCCGCCGCCGGCCGGGCGGCCGCCTTGAAATGGAATCAAAATAATGACCAAGACGCTGATCATAGCCGAAAAACCTTCCGTGGCGGCGGATATCGCCCGCGCCCTCGGCGGATTTAAACGCGAAAAAGACTACTTTGAAAGCGAAAAATATGTGCTTTCATCCGCTATCGGCCACCTCCTGGAAATCCATCCCCCGGACGGTTGCGAGGCCCCGCGCGGCAAGTGGAAGTTTGAAAACCTGCCGGTCATCCCTCCGCATTTTGACTTGCAGCCGATAGATAAAACCGCGGCGCGGCTGAAACTGCTGCTGCGGCTCATCCGCCGCAAGGACGTCGGCGGCCTGATCAACGCCTGCGATGCCGGCCGGGAAGGCGAACTGATCTTCCGGCATATCGCCCAGTATGCCAAGTCCAAACTCCCCATCCAGCGCCTCTGGCTGCAATCCATGACTCCCGGCGCCATCCGCGAGGGCTTCGAGCGCCTGCGCGACGGCGCCGAACTGCAGCCGCTGGCCAATGCCGCCGCCTGCCGGGCCGCCGCCGACTGGCTGGTGGGCATCAACGGCACGCGCGCCATGACGGCTTTCAATTCCCGGCTGGGCGGGTTCCACCTGACCACCGTGGGCCGGGTGCAGACCCCCACGCTGGCCATCGTCGTGGAGCGCGAGGAAAAAATCAAAAAATTCATCCCGCGCGATTACTGGGAAGTCCTGGCCACATTCCGCGCCGCCGCCGGCGAATATGCCGGGCGCTGGTTCGACCCGGCGTTCAGCAAAAACCCCAACGATGAAGAAGCGCGGGCTGAGCGCCTCTGGGAACGCGCGCGCGCCGAGGCCATCCAGGCCAAGTGCGCCGGCCAGCCGGCCACGGTATCCGAGGAATCCAAGCCCGCCACCCAGCTGTCGCCGCTGCTCTTCGACCTGACCAGCCTGCAGCGCGAAGCCAACTCCCGCTTCGGCTTCTCCGCCCGGCGTACGCTGCAGATCGCCCAGGCGCTTTATGAACGGTATAAAGTGCTGACTTACCCCCGCACGGATTCCCGCGCCTTGCCCGAGGATTACCAGTCCACTGTCCGCCAGGTGCTGACCAATCTCGGCGCCGGGACATACGGAACGCTGGCGGCCGCCATCCTGCAGCACGGCTGGGTCAAGCCCAACCGCCGGATTTTCAACAACGCCAAGATTTCCGACCATTTTGCGATCATTCCCACCATTCAGCCGGCCGGGAATCTGCCGGAGGATGACCGCCGGATTTACGACCTGGTTGTCCGCCGGTTCCTGGCGGTGTTTTATCCGGCGGCGGAATACCTGGTCACCACCCGTATCACCACGGCTGCCGGTGAAAACTTCAAAAGCGAAGGCAAGGTCCTGGTCAAGCCCGGCTGGCTTGAAGTTTACGGGCGCGCCCTGCCGGCCGATGACGCCGCACCCAACCTGGCGCCGGTCGCACCCGGGGAAACCGTACAGACTGTCGGCGTGGAAATCAAGGGACTGCAAACCCGGCCGCCGGCGCGTTTCACCGAAGCCACGCTGCTCTCCGCCATGGAAGGCGCGGGCAAACTGGTGGACGACGAGGAACTGCGCGAGGCCATGCTGGCCAAGGGGTTGGGCACCGCCGCCACCCGCGCCGCAATTATCGAAGGTTTGCTGTACGAGCGGTACCTGGCGCGCCAGGGCCGCGAACTGCATCCGACCGCCAAGGCCTTCTCGCTGATCGCCCTCCTGCGCGGGCTGTCGGTGCCCGAGCTCTGCTCGCCGGAATTGACCGGCAACTGGGAATTCCAGCTCAAGCAGATCGAGCGCGCCCAGCTGGACCATGACAAGTTCATGCAGGAGATTGCCGCCATGACCCGGGGCATCGTGGACAAGGCCAAAAGCTTCGAACACGACACCATTCCCGGCGATTTCGGCGTGTTAAAAACTCCCTGCCCGAAATGCGGCGGCGAGGTGCATGAAAATTACAAGAAATTTCAATGCCAGGCCTGCGATTTCAGTTGCTGGAAAACCCTGGCCGGCCGGCAATTTGAAATCGCCGAGATGGAGGAACTGCTGGCCAAGCGGACGGTCGGCCCTCTGGAAAATTTCCGCAACCAGCGCGGCCGCACTTTCAGCGCGATGGTGCGGATGGATGACGACTTGAAAATCTCCTTTGATTTCGGCCAAGCCGATCCCGCCAAGGCGGAGCCCGCCGATTTCTCCGGGCAGGAACCGCTGGGCAAGTGCCCGAAATGCGGCGCCGGGGTTTTTGCCAACGGCCGCGTTTATATTTGCGAGAAAGCCGCCGCAGCGCCGCCTGCCTGCGATTTCCGCACCGGCGCCATCATCCTCAAAAAGCCCATCGAGCCGGCGCAGGTCAAAAAACTGCTCGCCACCGGCCGCACCGACCTGATCCAGGGGTTTATCTCCAGGAAAAACCGGCCGTTCAAAGCGTTCCTGGCACTGCAGGACGGCCAGGTAAAATTTGAATTCGAGCCCCGTCGTCCGAAAAAAACCGCCGGCCCGGCCGCGGCGGCGCCGTCCAAGCCCAAGGCGTAATTGCTTTGACAGTCGCGGATTTTGCTTTTATGCTACCGGCGCAATAAAGAGGTGCCTATGTCGGCGGTCAGCGAATTGATTGTGCGTGAATTTTTCGAAGCCCTGGGCTACCAGGTCTGCCAGCCCTGCAAGCACCTGGTCGGCGGGCGCGCCAAACGTCCGGAAGAGGAAGCCGACCTGCTGATCCGCCATCCTGCCATCGCCGGAACGCGCATTCCCGAACACGTGTTATGGACGACGGACGACTTGCAGCATGTCGGCCAGGCGGTAGTCTGCATTTACGGCTGGCATGCCGAACGCATTTATCCGGCCATGCTGGAAAACCTGCCGGAAATCGTGCGCTTTGCCGCGCCGGAAGCGCTGCGCGCCGCGCACCGCAACCTGGGATCCGACCAGGCGGCCACCATCCTGTGCCTGCCGAAGCTGCCGGCTTCCGCCGAATTGAAGCATCAGCTGTTAACCCGGCTGCGGGACAAAGGCGTCCATGGCGTCCTGGTTTTCCGCGGCATCCTGCTGACGCTGATTAACCGGGTGGATCCCGCCAGGAATTACGACAAATCCGACGTGCTTCAAATGATCCGCATTTTAAAAATATACGATTTGCTGCAATCCTCGCAACTGGAATTATTCGCCCGCCGCCGCCAACCGCGCCGGCGGAGCAAAGGAACGGCAGACCTTGGACGCGCATGAAGCATATATTGCGCTGAACATGATGGAGGGCGTCGGACCGGTCAGCGTCCAGGCGCTGACCGCGGCGCTAGGCGCTCCCGAGGCAATCTGGGAGGCCGACCGGACAACGTTGCTGAAAGTGCCGGGAATCGGGCCCGGCCTGGCGGATAAAATCCTGGCCCAGCGGAACAGCCTGGATGTGCGGAATGAAATCCGCCGCGCCGCGGATTCGGGCGCCGCATTGATCACTCCCGCCGATCCCGATTATCCGCCCAACCTGACCCAGTTGCATGATCCGCCCCTGGCGTTGTATGTCAGGGGGGAACTCCGTCCGGCCGACCGGCATGCCCTGGCCATAGTCGGCACCCGCCATGCCAGCCATTACGGCCGGGAAACGGCGGCGCGGCTCTCGGCGCAGTTGGCGCGCACCGGCTGGACGGTGGTAAGCGGGCTGGCGCGCGGGATTGACACCGCCGCCCATGAAGCCGCCCTTGCCGCCGCCGGCCGGACCATCGCCGTCCTGGGCGGCGGCCTGGCGCATTTTTATCCCCCGGAAAACCAGGCCCTCGCCGAGCGCATTGCCGGCGGGCATGGCGCCGTCATCACCGAATTCCCGCTCGACCGCGTTCCCGACCGGACGACCTTTCCCATGCGCAACCGGATCGTCAGCGGATTGGCGCGGGGTGTGCTGGTAATCGAGGCCGGGCGGCAAAGCGGCGCGCTGATCACCGCCAACCAGGCGCTTGAGCAGGGACGCAGCGTCATGGCGGTGCCCGGCCGGGTGGACGCGCCCGGCTCCCGCGGCGCGCACGCCTTGATCAAAAACGGCGCCCGGCTGGTGGAAGACCTGGATGACATCCTGGCGGAATTCGAATTCCTGTTCCCGCGGCGTCCGCAACCGGCCGCGCCGGATACGGACGCCTTGCCGGACGCGCCGGCCGGCCTGCCGGAGGAAGAACGCCGCATCCTGGCCGCCTTGCATCCGGAAGAGCAGGATTTTGACGAGCTGATCCGGCAGACCGGCATTCCGGCGGCCCGCCTGAACGCCCTGCTGCTGACGATGGAGATGAAACGGCTGGTCAAGGTGCTGCCCGGCCGCCTGGTGGCGGCGGTGCGGCAACGCGTCTGATCCCAGCCGGCGCCCGCCAACGCAACAAAAAACGCGCTTGCCGGCAACCTTAAGTTTCTGATTGACAGTTCCGGCGGCATTGCACTATTTTAAGCATAGTAAATTTTCGCATTACACATTACAAAATCCGGAAGGAGGTGTTGCCAGGATTATCATCCCGTTCCGGCGCAAATGTGGCCGGAACAAAATCTCCGGTTGGAACTCAACCGGATGAAAGACTAAGCGCGAATTGTTTTTCAACCAAAACTGGAGTGAGCGATCTGATGAAAAAAATTATCGGCAGTGCAATGGCAATCGGGTTGGCTTCATCCATGGCGTTTGGCGCCATGCTGAATCAAGGCACGCGTGAACTGGGTATTGCCGCCGAACTCGACCGCGACACGGCGGCCGGCGAAGTCAGTTTCGGCCAGTTCATCATGGACGGGCTGATTCTCGGCGCGGGCGCCATGGGCGCCTACCAGGACTATGGCGATCTTGACTCCAAGACCTATGGCGCCAAGGTGTTTGCCCAGTACCATCTGGACATGGCCAGCCCCCTGGTGCCGTTCGCCGGCGCAGCCGGCGGCGTGCAATACGCCAGGCTCGAATTGGATGATGCAGGATCGGAATCGGAGACCGGCTGGATGGGCGAAGTGCAATTAGGCGTGAAAACCTTCATCGCCAATAACATTGCCATTGCCACTTACGGCTTCTTCGATTTTTCCAACAAGGAAATTTATTCCGACAAGGATGAAATGGAAAAAACGAACTGGGGCCTGCGCATCGGCATGAACAGTTATTTCTAAACCATCCCGCCCAAGCGCAAACACCAACCCGCGGATGGCCCGGCCGTCCGCGGGTTTTTTCATGCTTTGCCGCGGCGCGGGCTTCCCCCAGCCGGCAAGCCGCAATGACCAACCCATGGGATGGCCGTCTTTCCGTTCCATATCCATCCGCCGCCTTACAGCCAACGCCATTAAAGGTTGACATCGCCCGCGGCTTAAACGATACTTTTCCGGCATGACAGCCAAATCCTGGCATGCCTGATTGACCTGCAAATGCCTGAAAAAACCGTCAAGTCAGAGCGGATTTTCACCGGACGCCTGCTGCGGTTGGATGTCCTGGAGGTGGCGCTGGAAGGCGGCCGGACCGGCCGCCGTGAAATTGTCCGCCATCCCGGCGCCGTGGCAATCTGGCTGATTGCGCCGGACGGCCGGGTGGTGCTGGTGCGGCAATACCGCAAGGCAGCCGGCCGTTATCTGCTGGAAGCGGTGGCCGGCACCCGCGAACCCGGCGAATCCGCCGCCGCCTGCGCCATCCGCGAAGTGCGTGAGGAAACCGGCTATGCGATTGCTTCGGTCGTTTCCCTGGGACGCGTTTATACCGCGCCGGGATTCTGCACCGAAGCGATTGATTTGTTTTACGCGCGGGCCGGCCGGCCGCCGCGCGCCGGACGGCCGGATTTCGATGAAAAAATAACCGTGCGGCATGTAACCATGGCGCAATTTGCCGGCCTGGCCGCCCGGGGCGCGGTGCAGGACGCCAAAACCCTGGCCGCCTGGAGTCTGGCGCGGGCGCGCATGCCGCCGAGGGAACGCGGCAAAGGAGGCAGGCGGAAATGAATATATTTAAACGCATTTACCGTTTCTTTTCCGAGGGCATCTGGGATGTCGAACTCAGTTCGCTTTCGCTGGCGCCGCGCTGGGGCGTCAACATCGTGCGGGTGCTGCACCTGGTGTACAATGGTTTCCGCGACAACGAATGCCCGCTGCATGCCTCCGCCCTGACTTACAGCTCGTTGATGGCGGTGGTGCCGACCATGGCCCTGGCCCTGTCGGTCCTGCGGGGATTGGGCGCGGG
>JAXGSX010000165.1:0-7767 GCA_040775225.1 Kiritimatiellia bacterium
ATTTCGAGCGGCTTTACCGGATTCACCAATCGGCGGCGTTCTTTATCACCCGCACCAAGGCCAATTTCCAGTTCCGCCGCCGCTATTCGGCTTCGGTGGACAAGACCGTCGGCATTTACTTCGCCAAACCGTTGTCTTGACCGGTTTTTACTCCCATCGGCAGTATCCCGATACGTTACGACGCATCGGCTACACCGATCCGGATACCCGCAAAAAGCTGATCTTTATGACCAACAACATGATCGAACCGGCGATCACCATCTCCCGGCTCTATCGCTCGCGCTGGCAAGTCGAACTGTTTTTCAAATAGATCAAACAGCATTTGCGGATCAAATCCTTTTATGGCACCTCTCCCAACGCCGTGAAAACACAAATCTGGATCGCCATCTCGACCTATGTCTTCATTGCGATCCTGCGCAAGCGACTCTGCCTGCCGCACAGCCCCTACACAATTTTACAGATATTGAGCCTCACACATTTTCAGAAAACGCCAATCTTCGCTCATTCGACAAAGCTCAGGGCCTGAAATTGCCACGCCTGTCGACCGGTAGCGGAGTTATCTTGAAAAGTGCTTCCGCGTTGCAGTGGGCGATCTTTTGAAGAACATTGTCCGGCAGGTTCAAACGCAGAATGAAGCGCGGGTGGCATAAAAATCCCTGCGCAAGGTAATCATCCAGCTTCCCTGCCAGCGCGGAATCGGATCCGAAAATGATCCGGTCGGCATATTTAATAAAGAAAGCCCTTAATATTATCTTGTCGCGATTATGCAATTCGTCCGCCCAGCGCAAAGCAAAACCAATGCTGGTGTCAATATATAGGTTGTTATATGTTTTAAATAATTTAGCCAAGCGTTCTGGGCCAAGGTATCTTGGGTGTGCGCCAACAAAGGGAATGCGCGGGTATCGGCGGATTATTTTCAAAGCAGAGGCGAGAGCTTTATCGTTGGAACAAGGCGAAAGCCTGCCCGGAAGGCCGCCGTGGTACGGCGAAGCGCTTACCCGTTGTGTCATATGCCAGAGGACGGGCAATTCAGCCTGTTCCATGACCGCAAATACTTTGGCCCATTTATTTGACAACCAAACATCAGGATCAGCCTCACCGTTAAAAATTGCGTTGTTATGCAGTTTTAGGCCAGATACACCCGATTCTATTGCTTGTTGCATGATCCCGTGATCAGGCTGATCGCAAGGCATCCATAAAAGCCAGTGGAAATGTTGATATAATGCCGAAAAATGTTTGCAAACATTTATCATCGAATAGTCTTTTATTATAGTTATTATTCCGCCAAGCCTGTATGCGCGCAAGCGGGAAAACCATTCCTCCAGCATGTAATGCATATCATAATTAGCTTCAGATGTATACTGCCTGCCGTAATGGGTATGACAGTCTAACCAATAGCTTTCGCTTGTTGGGAAATGCATGCCCCAGCCTTTTGAAAAGCCGTTGTCGGATGTCTCCCGCTCCAAAACATCGGGGGCATGCGCAAAGTTCATATACCGCTTTTGAGAATTCATCATATTCCATTCAATTTATTGGCTCAACTAATGTAAATTCATGTAAAGATTAAAGATAAAATTATTGTCAGTCAAGTCTGGGCGTTGATGGATTGCAGCCAGCCCAACTCCGCGGGGGTGGCGAATCCATAACCCAGGCGCGCGAACGGCGGGCGCGCCGGCGGCGCCCAACTGGACCAGACGGCGATTCCCCCCGCGCCCGGTTCCCAGCGGTGGATGACATTGACCCGGATGGGCCGGCCGGGGACCGCCATGCCTTCGAAGAAAGACCAGGGCAGGCGGAACGTAAACGTCCAGAAATTTTCATCCTCCGCGCGCTCCAGGATGCCCCAGTCGCCGGGCTGGCGGCGGCCGCTGACGGCCCGATAGGCGACATTGCCGGCACGGTCAATCAAGAAAGTTTCCGTCGGCCAGAGCCGGCGCGGCTCGATTTCGATCGCCAGCGTTTCAGTCGCGTTGACGGCCGGAATTTCCTGCCCCGGGAAAGTTTTCCGCCAGATTTCCGCCGCGCCGGCGGCGGGGCAGCGCGCCCGGAAGTAGAGCGCATCGGCATCCTGCGCCGCCTGCCAGGCGGCTTGCCATGCTGGAGGCGGATCGGCTACCGGTTGGACGGTCAGCATGTGCTGCGCGGTGATATGGCGGTTAGTCTCCCAAGTCCGATCCCTCCAGCCATCGCCGCCGGCCGCCGGACGCCGCGGGCAATCGGCCGCCAGGCCGGCGATGGTTTTGCCGGTGTACTCCGGGAATAACGGCGCGCCGGCGCGGATTTGTTCCGCCAGCCGCGGAAAATCAACCTCCAGGAGGTTTTGCAACTGCCGCATCCGCCAGTGGATTTTGGCGGGGAAATATTTATAACCCTCGGCCTCGGGATGGAAGCCGAGCGTGGCGTCGGCTTCCGCCAGTTCCAGCAGCCGGGCATCGAGCGCTAACTCCGCCTCCACAATACCGCGCATAGCTTGCAAGGTTGCCCGCGGATCGCGGACTTCGCCACGGAACAGCCGCTCGCGGTGATGGTAAAACTGAAAAATATGGCTGGCGCTCTGGAAATGAATCCCCAGCGCCTCGGCGATGCCGACTTCGCGGGCGCGGTCGGCCCGGCCGACAAAATCGCGCAGCAGATCCTTCAGCATGGCGACGCCGCGGTTCCAACTTTTGCTCATGGCGCCGCAAAGTTCAAGCACCTCCTCGAACGTATGGGAATAGTTGATGGCCTCCCCGACGCGGTCGCCGCTGTAATCCATTTTCAAGAGCCAAGTCGGCGCCAGCGGCGCGTCCGCCGGCGCCAGGAAGAGCGGCCAGACCGGGCCGTCGTGCATTGGCCCGTAGTACTGCATCATGCAGTTGACCGGGTAATTTTCATAACCTTGCCAGAGCAGTTCGTAAGCGCGCGCGGCATCGTCCGCGCGATCGGCCCAGGCGATCGCGGCCAGCCGGCGCAGGAATTCGCGCTCGCCGGCGGGGAATGGCTCGAAGGCCAGTTCGCCGGCCGCCTTGTTCATGATCCCCGGATAATTGCCGAAATACCAGCACATCATCACCGCGCTGACATCCAGCCGGCGCATCTCCGCGTATTTGCGATACAGGCTGGAGGGCACCGGCACGTAGGGCACGGTTGCCACTTCATGCGAGCAGGCAACTTGCAGCTTGGCCGAAACCCGCGCGCCGGCTGCCCGGGCGCGCGCGGCGCATTGCTCGAAAATACCGCTGGGGCCGACATACGAAAGCCAGTAATCGCCGGCATGGCGGGGCTTGCCCAACTGCTCCTTCCGGCCGTTGGATTCGAAATTATACTGGAAGATCACCTCGGGTGGGATATGCCCGGCGATTTCCTTGATCCACTCGAAATTGGCCGAGGCTGCGCCGGTGCTGTTGCCGGGTACGTATAGCCAGCAGATCAGTTCCGTTTCCGGCGCGGCGGCATGCATGCCTTTTTGCATGGCGGCCATGGTTTCCCGGATGATTTCCCAGGGTTGCGCCTGGATGCCGCGCCGGCAAAGGGTCTGGCACGGGGCGCCGCGCAGCGCGCAGGTGGTGCCGCGCTCGCCGAGGCTGATGTTGATCAGCCCGCCCAGCCCGGGAGCGTCGGCGAAAATGCTGCGCAGGCAATCGTGCAGGTAACGCCGGGCGGTATCCGAAAAGGGGCAGAAGGCCACCCGGTCGTTCAACCGGATGCCGCCCAGTTCCGGATGCCGGCGCAGTACCGGCGAATCAAGGGGCCAGGCCAGCGGCTCGATGGCAAACAGGTAAATTTTAATGCCGTAGCGGCGGCATTGCCGGATGGTGCGCTGCAGCTTGGCCAGGCGCCGGTCGCGGTCCGCGCCGTATTCCGGCGCCAGGTCGGTGCGCGCCAGGTCCTTGAATTCCACCGTCAGCCAGAGGCCGTTGATGCCCTCGTAGGCCAGGCGGGCCAGGTAATGGTCGGGGTAGTAATCAACCTCGTCCATCAATTCGTCGCGCATTTTCGGCGGGCGCTTGATGGGGCCGAAGAAACAGCGGGACACCCGGGTCTTGACCGCCGGCCGCCGTTCCGTCACGCCGGGCTTGAGAAACGGGCCGCCGGTGCGCGCAATTTCGTCTTCCAAAAAGTAGATGCCGCGCCGGATGCCTTCGGTGTCATCCGCCAGAATCCGGCAGGCGGTCTCCGTGATTTCCAGGCGGTAGGCTTCGTAACAGGGGGTCGGCGCGCGGCCGGTGGCGATGCGGTAGCCGCCGCCGGCGGGGATCGAAGCCGCCTGCAGGAATTCGCGCAGATCGGCGTAAGCGGTTTCCAGGCAATTGTCCGGATCGTCGAATCCCGGCATGATTTCCACGCCGGCAGCCAGGCTGATTTCGTCCGGGCGTGGCTGGCGTCGCCGCCAGGGCCGCGGCTGGTGCCGGGGCTGCCGGAGTTCATCCACGAACTTCCACGAGGTTTCAGGCGGTTGGGGGGGGACGGGCGATAGTTGCATGTTTCAAACTTCCAGCATGTTCAACGGTTCACGGTTCAACGGTTCCAACAGGCGGCGGTTGCCTGTGTCAATCCCCCAGGATGACGGCCAGTATTTCGCCGGCCGTGGTGTAAGGATGCATCACGGTCATGGGATCTTCGGCGATGTCGTTTTTGCTGGCGCCCCGGATCGGGCCGAAGCGGTACAGCCAGCCGGCCGCCGGGGCAAGCACGGGCGTCTGACGCAAATCCTGCACGTCCAGCACGCAACCCAGCAGCGCGTCTTTTTCCAGATACCCGCCAAGCGCCACGGGCGCGGGGATGAACAAGCCGGCATGCGGCGCGGCGATTTTCAGTTCGGGGGCGTCATTCAGCCAGACCATGGGGCCGGGAGGAATTTCCGGCTCGCCCGGGAGCATGCCCAGTGACTTGCAGCAATTAACAATGGCGCGCAGGCCGCAGGCCGCCTCGGTTTCCGCAATGGCGCATTGGCCGGACAACTCAATGGCGATGGCTGCGCGGCCGGTTTCGTTGAAGAGCGTTGAGAGGATGCAGGGAAACACCGGGCGCTGGCCGGCATCAGGTTGGGCATCGCTATGGCGTCCGAAACGCAAGCCCGCCGCGCGCGCCAGTTGCAGGCTTGGAGCGTAATTGGTGCGGGCATAGACAATCGGCGCCCAGATGCGGGAATAGGCGTGCAAGTCAATCAGGTGCGTGGCCCGCGGCACGATTTGCTGATAAAGCGCATGCGCCAGCCGTTCGGCGTTGTTGCCGCCGGCGGCGCCGGGCCAGACGCAATTGGCGTTGTGGCGCATGTCGGTGCCGAAATAGCGGCGCGGATCGAAATCAATATGCGGCTGCCGTTTTTGCGCCGCCATGGGGTTGACGACCGGCATCAGCAGGCATTCTCCTTGGGTCAGGCCCTCCGCCGCCAGCGGCAGGAAACGCCGGATGGATTCCACACCGTGGAGTTCCGTGCCGTGAATCGCCGCCGTCACCAGCAGGCACGGGCCGTTTTTGCCCGAGCGCACCCGCCAGTATGGCACCGTATATTTCCGGTTTTGATCGTCGCTGACCTCTACCCGCGCCGCAATCACTTCCGCCATGTTTGCTCCTGATAAAACCTGATGCCACCAGACGGCGCGCAAGGGACTGCGCGCCCTACCTGAAATTCCAACCTCACACAACCGCTGAACCCGCTTCAACCTCTGTCACCCCTGAACCCCGGACACTCTATCTATGGCGGCCGGCGTTGGCAATCAGAAATCGCGTCTGACATCCGGAGACGCACGGCTGCGTCATGCTTGCGGCTCACGAGACGTTCGCCCTCCAGTCGGGGGAAAAGGTGTAGGTTTTTGGAGGGCGAGCGTCCACGCGAGCCGTCAGCCCTGGCGGAATGTTAAGCATGACGCAGCCCTGTCCGGAGACGGAATGCGCCCGAGCCATGCGGTTTTCAGCATGCCGGCAATCCCGTTGTGTCGGCAATCCCGTTGTTTACAAGCGGAGCGGATGGGTGTAAATTATGGGCCCTTCCGGGTTTGTGTGGGGATTTTCTAGTTACTTTAGACGAAATATGCGAGCGTAGCCGGGTCGTTTTGTGTTAAACTGCCGGGATGAAAGACACATCTCTTTACCAGCAGATTCTTGGTGACACGACGCCTTGGAGCGTCAGCGACGTGCGATTGGATGCGGAGAAGCTTACGGTGGACGTGAGCCTCACGGTGGCCACTGGGGCGATCTGGGCCTGTCCGACGTGCCAGAAGCGGATGCATGTAAAGGAGTGGCGGACGCGACGCTGGCGGCACTTGGACAGCTGTCAGTTCAAGACCATCTTGGAGGCGTCGGTGCCTGTGGTGGAGTGCGCTGAACACGGGGCGCAAACGGTGCAGGTGCCGTGGGCGGAGGGATCGAGCCGCTTCACGATGTACTTTGAGCGTTTTGCCCTTCGGGTGCTGGAGGCGTGCCCGGCGGCCCGAGCCGGTGAGTTGCTTGCGATTAGTTGGGATGAAGCCGATGGGATCAAGCAGCGGGCGGTATGTCGCGGATTGGCGCGGCGGCAGATCGATGGGCTGGAGTACGTCTGCGTGGATGAGAAGGCCGTGGGGCGTGGCCATGACTACGTGACCGTGGTGACGGGCGTGATCGACGGCAAGCCCCACGTGCTTTACCTGGGAGACGGCCGGGACGAAGTGGCCCTTAACGGTTTCTGGGCCTGGCTGGGGCCGCAGGGGTGTGCTCGCATTAAGGCCGTAAGCATGGACATGAGCCAATCGTACCAGAACTCGGCGCGCCGATATTGTCCGGATGCCGAACTGATCTTTGATCCATTCCACATGATGAAGATGCTGAACAAGGCGGTGGACGAAGTTCGCCAGCAGGAAGCCGTGATGGGGACCGGAGCCGACCGGACGGCACTGAAGCAGACCCGCCAGATGTGGCTGTGGGGCGAGGAGAATCTGCCTGAACGCCACGCCAGCCGATTCGCGTCCTTGAAGGACAGCAGCTTGAAGACGGCCCGGGCGTGGCGCCTGAAAGAGTTGTGGCGCACGTTTAAACGGTGTGTGGATGTGGATGATGCCCATGCGTTCTTTCATAAGTGGTACGTGCTGGCGATGCGGTCGAAGCTGGAACCTGTCAAGAAGGTTGCTCGCGCATTCAAAGCCCACCTCGCCGGCATCGTGTCCATCTTCAGGCATGGCTTCTGCAACGCCTTAGCCGAAGGCGTCAATAGCCGCATCCAACTGCTCATACAGAAGTCCTGTGGCTACCGCAACCGCCAGCGTCTCAAAACCGACATCCTCTTCCACTTCGGCGGCCTGAACATGGACCCGCTCATTATTCAATGAAAAATCCCCCCATAAACCCAGAAGCGCCATATGTATACAGCGTCATCCTTCGCGCCGCGCATCTGCGGCATCCGGGCCTCATCACGGATTCAGGTTTAACTTTGGAGTGTGGCGGCTCGATGCAGGCGTCAGGCACATGTCATGCGTAGCGCTGCGCGAAGCATGAACTTGTCATGCGTAGCGCTGCGCGAAGCATGAACTTGTCATGCGTAGCGCTGCGCGAAGCATGAACTTGTCATGCGTAGCGCTGCGCGAAGCATGATGCCACCGTGGTTTGAATTCGGGCGCCTTGAGCCCCTCGACCTTGCTCGGGGCCTTGAGCCTGTCGAAACGGCAAGCGAAGCGCGTCGAAAGGATTCGAAAAGGCAAGGCAAGCTTGCCCCAGATGCGGGCGCACCGGTAGTGGGGCTAACCTTGTGGTTGCCCCGCTGCCGGGAACCCCGCCCGAAAGGCCGCCCGTCGGCGGGCGGCAGATGGGGCA
>JAXGSX010000166.1:0-7738 GCA_040775225.1 Kiritimatiellia bacterium
CAGACGCGCGGAAAATTCGCTGGCCGGAATCAGGTTTTCCTTCCAGAGCGACCAGAACCGCCAGTTGGTCAGTTCCGACCAGGCGGCGGCGTATTCGTTCCGGGCGAGCAATTCCTCCGCCCGCGCCATGACACCGCGCATGAAATCGCGGTCCGAGCGGGTAATCGCCAGGGCGGCGGACGGGTCGTTCATGATCGCCGCCACTTCCCGGAGGATATTGCGCATATGCGCCAACTCCGCTTCCGGCAGGGGCGCATTGCTCCAGCCAACGATAGCGATGTTCGCAATTTGAGATTTTAGATTTGAGATTTCAGAGCCGGCAACCCGGAAGGCCGCCATGCCGTATGGTTTAAGCGAAATCGGCACAACGGTTTTGCCGCCCTGTTCCCGCGTCGCCACCGGCGCGCCGTCGCTGGGGCGCACGACAGCCGCCTTGCCGGACAACACCACTTCACCTTCAATCGGCCAATAACCTGGATTGGCGGCGTAAAACCAGTAAGCGCCATCCTTGCGCAGGGCGCGGAGGGCCAGGTTGTGCCGGAAATCCGCGGTATCCAGCACCGGCGTGAATTTTTCCTTAGGCAGGGCGGTTATGACCTGCGCCACTTCCCGGAGGTGCTGCTCGCGGCTGTTGATGATGTTGACATCGGTGAACCCGAAGACCAGGATGTCAGGATCGGCGCCGATCATGGACTGGGTGAACGGCTCCATGACGTTGTCGCCATGCGCCTGTGAGATGAACCGGCTGACATTGGCCGGCATGGGCCAGCCTTCCGGTATGTCCTCCAGCCGGCCCTCGCCTCCCGACGTGCTGTCGCCCCGGGACTTGAACAGCCAACCCGGCGCGCCGGTGGGCAATTCATGCCAGCAGGTGCACAGGACCACCATGCGGTTGGGGCCGGCCGCGTAATATTCCGACGGTTCGCGCCCGACAATATGTTCCCAGAAATACGCCTGCCCGGCGCTGGCCGGACCGACCGGGTAAACATACCGGCCGAACCAGATGTTTTCATCATTTTGAACGACGGCCGGATCCATGCCGAACTCGCGCATGTACCGGGCGTAGGGCTTGCCCGACTCGAACAGCCAATACCGGCACATGCCGGCGCCGGTGTGGAAGCCGTAGAGCACATTCAAATCCTTGCGGTATTGGTGCAGGGTTTCCAGGGTCTTGGTCATGTAGCTGCGCGTGGCCTGACAGCGCCAGTCAACCCATTTTTCCAGCATGGGTTCGGAAGTCAGAAACAGGTAACGTTTTTCGAACCGTTTCGGATCATCCGGCGCTCCCGGTACCTTCAGGCCGGTATCGCGTTCGAAAGCCGCAAGCGTGGCGTCGGCATAATCATAATCGAAGGGCGCCTTGTGCGCCACGCAGGGCGCGGGGCCGAATCCGCCACCGTCAATGAAAACGCAGTAATAGATGCCCTGCCAAGCCGGCGAGAACGCGAACTTGCGCGCCAGGTCGTCCGCCACGCGGCGATACCCCGCCTCGATGGCCGGATGGTTGGGGTTGGCGTGCCAGCCGCCCTGTTCGCCGTTCTTGTTGACGAACGACACGGTTTCGGCGCCGGCGGCCACTTCCGCATTGCCGACGGCGTATTGCGACTTGATTTTTTTATGTCCGACATATTCCACCATGGAATACATGGCAATGCCATTCCGCTCGAAAAAGCGCAAGGCGGTTTCGCGGATGTCCTGCAGGAGGCGGCCATCGCCCGGCATCAAATCCGGCGGCGTGTAGGATGTATTGTCCTCGGCGTACTGAAAGGCGCCCATAACATACAGGTTCTGGCCGGTAAAACGCAGGTACTCGGTGTAATTCCGGCAGGCGTCATAATGCCAGCGCAGGCGCTGGGCGAACCGGGCCATCGAGTCGTAGCCCAGGTTCTGGTAGCGCCGCTGGTAAGGGTCCAGGCCGTCCACATCGCCAAAGGTCCGGCCCAGCGACCGGGCGCGCTCGGAATGAATCCCGAAAAACCGTCCGCCGGAGGCGTTGAGCTTGACCGCGGGTAATTCGTCCACGCGGTATATGCTCAGACGCGCGGCAGCCGACCGCAACCCTTGTTTGAGATTGACGATGTCCAGGGTGTGAATTTCCGGGTCCGCCCAATGCAGCCAGCGCATTTCGTACATTTTGCCGTCCAGCGGGTACTTGCCGCCGGTGACCAGCGACGGCCCATCCTCCGTAGTCCAGCCGGAGGGGTCCAGCCGGCGCCAGGGCGCCAGCGGGCGCCCCCCGACTTCGCGGCCGGCGCTGGTGACGGACACGCCGATCCAGCGTTCGGCGTCGTTGGGATATTCCAGCACCAGCAGGTACCAGCCATGGGGGCGTTCGAATTCGAAACGGTACGAAAAATTCGCGGCGCGGCCGTCATCCGTCACCTCGCGATAAACCAATCCGCCTTTGTCAACCAGCCTGGGCGTATCAATGCCCCTGATTTTCACATTAGCCTGCGGCGCCGCCGCCTCCACCCAGCGATGCGGATCGTCAGCGCGCGTGAAATCAATGACATCCTCCAGTTCGAGTTGCATGCCTTCCTCGAAACTTTCGCCGGCAACCTCTTTCATCGGCAGCCGTCCGACGACGATCAAAGGCTCCTCGAGGCGGCGTTCCAGCAATTGGCCGGCCTGGCGCAATTCGACTTCCAGCGTATAGACGGCGCCGGTCTGCCGGCCGGCGTCCACGACATAAATGGCCGAGCCCGCATCGCGCGCGGGCGCGCTCCTGGGCACTTCGCCGCGCGCGACTTCCGGCCGGTCGGCATCCCGCTCGACCCGGCGCAATACCCAGTGCAGCACGGTATTGGCATCCGCCATGCCGGACGGAACACGGACATTAACTCGCAGCGGTTCGGCTTCGTCGAAATACAGCAGCGGGTCCGCCCCGGGGTTTTCCAGCAGCAGGCGCCCATCGTAGGCCGGCCAGCGGCGATCCACGAAAGCCGCGTTAATATTGACCGCGCGCACCGGCTGCCATGGCACGTCCTGGCAATCCGGCTGCATCCAGTCTGCCGGCTGGACGCCGCCGGCGCCCTTCCAGTCCGCGCCCGTATCCATCTGCAAAACTGTGCCGTCCCGCATGATGACCTTGCCCTGCAAAGCGACCACCGGCGCGTCGCGGGCGGTGCGCGCCTGCTCCGCAAACAGGCAAACGACGTTTTTTTTGCCCGGCGCCAGGAATGGCGCCAAATCCACCGGGGCGGTGGCGTCGTAAATCGTCCGCACGGACACCTCGCGCCCATTCACAAACAGCCGGTTGCCTTCGGCGATCTGGCCTACCGCGCGCCAGATTTCCCCGCGCGGCAAATCAAACTCCTTGCGGTAATGGCCATTGTTGATCACCTGCACCACGCGGATTGATTTGATTTCTACGACATTGTCCGCCGGCCCGGCGATCGTCAGGCCAAACCCGTCGGGCCCGGCCTTGTAAACCTTGAACCGCAAAGTCTGCCAGTCCTTTCCTTCCAGTTTTGCGTCGGCCTTCGGTTTCATCCACCAGTACAAGCTTTCCGGGCCGTAACTCGCGATTTTGTTCGAGCCGTTAGCCCACAACTCCAGCGACCAGGAGCTGGATGCCGCCGACTGTTTGACCTGGAGTTCGACTTCGTTCCAGCCGGAAAACATCATGATCCGCTCGGACTTGGGCTGGCGGCCGTCATAATTGCCCCACCCCAAGATGACCTTTGCGCCCGCAGCAGTGAAACGCAGGCCTTGTTCGTTGACGGCGAGGTTTTTGACTTCCGGCGCAAAATAAGTGAAGTTACAGCGGTCGGACGCGGAGAATGTCCACGGCTTGCCCGAGCGCTCCAGGGCCAGATCGTTGGTGGCGGCGTAAACATCCAGGCGCCGGGCCCGGAACAAATCGCTGGGCGAGACTGGCGGACGGGCATTGAACCCGCTCGCGGCCGTCAACGCCATCAAAAACACGCCCAATACCGCGCCCGCGTTTTTTCCTGAGCCTGACATAACAGTGTTGCTTTTCATAATGTCATATTTCCTTCATATTCAGCCACCAACATTGCATGAACCGCAAAGGGTGGAATAGTGATGTCCAAACAATCGTTTTCCCGCGCCAACTCCGGAATTTGCCGTTGGGGCGCCAGGTAAATCCGCACCGGCAAAACGCCGTTGATCGGATTGATTCGGACCGTCGTCCCATAAACCGGCGGCAACCGGTCCACATCCTCGAAACAATTCCGTTGCATTGTTCTTCCGGCGCCGCAACTCGTGTTGACCAAATTGACAACCAGGCGATGATGATCAGGTTGGTAATGGGCAAAGGCTTCAACGGCTTCCGGTCCCGACACCGCGCAAGGCATGTTCGCGCCCGCGGCATTCCGCAATAATTCCATGATAAACCGCCGGTCCGCCGCCATGCCTTCCCGCGCAAACTGCAATCCGGGCATGCCGGCGAGATAAATACAACGCCCTTTGCCATAAGCATTCTCAACCATGGCCGGCAAAAACGGCGGCCTTGGCGAAACAAGCGTCATGCCAAATGATGGTGTTCGGGCAGCCTGCGCCACGACTCGCGCGCCCGGGCGCGGCGTCACCGGCCAGTGCCCCATATTCCACGGCAGAGGCGCGCCGGACGCGGTCAGGTAAAACATGTAATCGGCGCGCAAGTCGCCGGCCAAATCCACGCCCAACAATTCCGCCAGCCGGAAATTCGGCCGGCGCCCGCCCGATTCATCAAAGAGCGACACGTCGCCGCTGGCCAGCAATACTCCGCCTTGACGCACGAAATCCATGACCGCTTCGCATGGGGCGTCGCCCATGCAGGAAACGCCGGGCAACACCAGCACATCCAATTTCGGCAACCGGCCTGGATCAAGCTGCAATTCATCCACATAATTCCAGCAAACATGCGCGGCGCCGGCCGCGGACGCCCAGCCCGCGAATTCGTCGGCGTGGGGCGGAGCAGCGTTGAACGCCGATTGGTTGACAACAGCGTTTCTGGAAAAAGCCAGCGGCGGGCGGTAACGGCGTGAATTATGGCTGTTTAAAATGCCGACTTGAAAAATCGGCCGCATGCCCTCCAGCCACGGCTCAAATTCGATTTGTTCCCGGCATAATTCCGCGGCCAGTTCCATTTCATCCGCCGGCGCGGCGCCGGAAGCATCCATCACAAAAGATCCGCAAACCGCCACATTCAAGGAGCGCGCGGACCAAACCTCGGCGGCATAGCCGTCGTGTCCCTTGAGGCGCATGGATTGGGTCACCGAATCCAGCAACACTTCCCCCGGCGGGTGCATGCTCAACGCGGCATTACGGCGCAAACCTGTGTTCAGGGCAAGGTTGCCGGTCTCATGGGCAAAGAGATCGCAAGTCACAAAGTCGCAAAACGCGGGCACGCCGATATAATTATAGGTAAAGGCAACATCCGGCCGGATGGATTTCGCCAGATCGCGCGCCTTTTCGGCAAATTCCTTGAGTTTTTCAATCCTGAGCCGGACCAGCGCCGTGTTCTGGCCGTGCGACAACCGGCTCAACCCGGGGAAATCCGCGCCAAACCGTTCGTTGTATTCGCGGCGGCAGGTTGGGCACAGCCACTCCCCTTTCATGGCGCAACCCAGCGCGTCAAGATAATAAGCCTTGACGGGATATTTTTCCAGAATCTCCCGCATCTGTTCCAGGACGTAATCCCCGTATGGGCTGAAAACACAGGCATCAACGGGATGCTTTCCGTCCGGACCGGCCGTATGCGTCCAATCCGGGCGTGTTTCGCAAATCCGGCGATCGCTTGACTCGTAAATTGCCAGGGGAGAAATCCCCTCCGCCAGGCATGCCTCGCACAATTCCCCGAACAAATCGCGCCCGTTCAGAGTTGAAAGCATGTGGCCGGCTCTGGTCGGGTAAAACGCATTGCCATACCCGCCCTTGCTGTAAAACCAGAACGCCTGGAAGCCGGCCTTTTTAATGCCGCTTATCAACGCCTTGGCGTTCAACCGCGACATGGGCGCAGGAAATTGCCCGCCAGTGATCATTTCGCGATATTCCGTTCCAACCTGATCCAGGTCGGGTATATGCATGCCCGCCATGATCCGGCGCATGGCGCGGGCATAATTCCATGTAATTGATGTTGGCATTGATGGATGTTGCATCAGAAGATGCTACGGCAACCTCACGCACAACGGCCGCGGCATTTCATCGGAGCTGTCAATGGTCATCCTGAAGACATCGTGACCAGCCGCCGCGACCGTAATGTTGTAAACACGGGTGATAATTTCCGGCTTCGCCGGATCATCCGTCGGTCGAAATTCGCGCTTGGTGATCACGATGGCGCAGCCGAGGGGGTCGTCAGGCGTCAACCCATCCGCGCCGGTGACAGCCAGTGGGCGCGCGACGAACAAGTTGTCAAGATCGCCCGGGCAGTCCGCCAGCACCGCCGCGCCGGCCACCGGCCGTCCCTGCCGGTCAACCACCTTGACCACCAGGCTGGTTCGCTCGATGATGCCGGGATTTTTCACCAGCGCCAGGTCGCTGGAATCCTTGTATACGCTGTAATGGCGAAGCCATTTTTCATCACGGGTGGAGCGCGGCAGCCGCAACGGTTGTTCCGGAGGGCCGATGACACAATCGGTTAAAATAATGCCGGCTTGCGAGGGCAGCATCTGGAAATTGACGCGGTTGCCTTCAAACACGCAACGGGTGGCGCCCCGGTTCTGCGCCGCCACATCCAGGTTGCTGAAAACGCAATCCACCGCGTCAAACGGGGCAGCGGCGCTGCCGCCGTTTTCAAAGGTCATCCCGGTCACGGTCCGATCGGCATCGTTCAACCCTCTGGTGGCCACGAAAGAAACGCCGAAAAGATTGCCGCGCCACCAGGCTATGCGCGAGCCGCGCATCTTGAAATTCAGGCCGGTATGGGACAGGAGCAGGGCGGCGGCAAACGGGCAATTGGTATCCGCGGCAGTCAGGGTAGCGTTGAACATGAACAATTCGCCCATCGGCGCATAGTACCAGTGTCCTTTTTCAGTTTTCGGCGGCGCGGCGGCCAGCAAGCGGACGGAAAACCCGCCGGGAGCGGCGCAGGCGACCTTGACTGTCGGGCGGACAGCGGGATTGCCTTCAATTCCCAGGGTCAGGCGGTTGGAAACGCGCAACCGGCCGTCATAACGCCCGCCGGCGTAATCCTGGTAATGATGGACGATACGGCCCATGTTGCGCGGGGGCGCCACCGTCAAATCGCCGTGCAAGATCAGGGTCTCCCGGGGATGATTCGTCCGCCCGACCTGGAAAAAAGTCCCCCAATCCGTGTTGGTCCCGATCCGCAAGGACGCCGTGACCGTGTAAACATCGTCGGCGGCAGTGTAAGCCGCCCGCCCCCATCCGGCCGCCCGATCCGCCGCCAGGATATCGTCCAGCGTGGCCGGCGTTTCCTCCGGAAACCCGGCGACATGAATGCAATTCAGGCCGGGATCGAACGTCACCGAGCCGGCCAGAAGCCGCGGGAATGGCAACCACAGCATCAAGGCTGCCGCCGCGCCGCCGCCCGCGATTACCCAACCGGATTTAACATTCATATAGCCATCCTACCAAGCGCCCGCGATAACGCAACGTCCAAGAATGTGCAGAAAGGCAAAAAAGATTTGCAAATTCTCCCGCGACGGGGAAGGGTGGAACAGATACCTGAATCCGTGACGGGGTTTTTTTTATTACATAATGATGCGTGAAGCAACCATTTACGATTTATGAAATAGTCACCAAAAATACAACCCGTTTGATTGAAGAAAAG
>JAXGSX010000167.1:0-7689 GCA_040775225.1 Kiritimatiellia bacterium
CGGGGTGTTGATGTTCATCCCCAACATTCTGCTGCTGTTTCTGGCGATCGCCGTGCTGGAGGACTCAGGCTACATGGCGCGCGCGGCGTTCATGATGGACCGGCTGATGCACAAGATCGGGCTGCACGGCAAAAGTTTCATCCCCATGCTGCTGGGGTTCGGCTGCTCGATTCCCGCCATCATGGCCACCCGCATGCTGGAAAACCGGCGCGACCGCCTGACTACCATGCTGGTGATCCCGCTGATGAGTTGCGGCGCCCGGCTGCCGATCTATGCTCTGATCATTCCGGCCTTTTTCCCGCAGGCCTGGCAGGCCCCGATGCTCTGGCTGATTTACCTGATCGGCGTAGCCCTGGCGGTGCTGTGCGCGAAATTGCTGCGCGCGACTTTGTTCAAAGGCGAATCGGCGCCGTTTGTCATGGAACTGCCGCCATACCGGCTGCCGACCTTCAAAAGCGTCATGGTGCACATGTGGGAGCGCGGCTGGCTTTACATTAAAAAAGCCGGCACGGTGATCCTGGGCATTTCCATGCTGCTGTGGTTTTTGACCAGTTATCCGAAAGTTCAGGCCGGCCCGGATTTGACGCCCGCGGAGCAACAGGCGGTTGAAATATCCGGCACATTTGCCGGCCGGATCGGGCATGCCCTCGAGCCGGTAATCCGCCCGCTGGGTTTCGACTGGCGCATCGGCACGGCCATGATCGGCGCATTTGCCGCCAAGGAGGTATTTGTGGCACAGCTCGGCATCGTGTATGCGCTGGGGGAGGCCGGCGGGGAATCCGCATCATTGCGCGGCAAGCTGCGGCAGAATTACACGCCGTTGGCAGGTTTTTGCGTCATGCTGTTCATGCTGATATCCATGCCATGCGCGGCGACTTTCGCCGTGGTGCGGCGCGAGAGCAATTCGTGGAAATGGGCTTTCTTCCAGCTAGCCGGTCTGACCCTGCTGGCTTACGTGGTGACGCTGGCCGTTTATCAGGCCGGGTCGCTTATGGGGTTGGGCGGGTAAACCCCGCTCCGGGCAGGGACCTGTGCCGTTGCCATGCCGGCGCGCCGGTCAGGGCCGCGGCATGGCCGGCTCGTCGGCCGGGGCGATCACCACGACTTCGTGGGCGTAATCGCGCTTGCGCTTGCCGCGTTTCTCGCTGTCCCACCAGTCGCGTCCGACCTTATCCAGGTATTCGGCTTCCGTCTTGCCGCGTTTGCCGGTGAAGGCCGACAGGTCGAATTCATCCGGCAGGGGCAGGAAGCGCCGGTGGTCTTCCGGCAGGCTGACCGGGAACCCTTTTTTCAAATCCTCCGGCGTCCAGAACCCGGATGTGCCCCAGAAATCACCCGGCCGGGCGATTTCCATCTGCTTGCCCAGCATCAGCAGCCGGAACGCCTTTTTGTCAATTCCCAGGGCCGCAACATCCACCCGGAGTGACACGGATGCCGGCGGCTGTTCGGGGAACAGCGCCACCGCCACCCAGTTGCCTTTCCGCAGGGCCGACCGCAGTTCGACGCCTTCGCCCGTGATCGCCACCGGCGGCTGCGCGTATTCGCCGAGGCAGGCGGTGAAGGCCGCGGCCAGTTCCGGATTGCCCTCCGGCGTTGACAATTCCGCCCCGGCGTCAAAATGCAGCGAGACCACTTTCCCCTGGCCGATGACTTTTTCGGTGACAGCGGGAGTTCCGTCATTGAAAGCCGCCAGCACGGCGGCGCCGCCGGAAGTCCTGGCCGTCCGCCGGGGCGTTCCCGGGGCGAGCTTTATGGATTGTCCCTGCCAGGCGAAGGCGGCGGCCGGCGGCGCCGATGTTCCGTAAACCACCCCGGCCATGTCCGCGGTGCAGTCCTGTTCTTCAGTCATGTCGGCCCGGGCGCTGCTCCAGTCGGCGTCAATCCCGACAATGACACCGCCTTGTTCGACAAAGCTGCGCAATCCCGCCAAGGCCGGCGCCGGCAGGCCCCGGACGGCGTAAGGCGCGGCGACCAGCACGCGGTAATCGCCAAACAACTCCGTGGCCTCGCTGTAAATCCGCCGGATATCCTGCCGGCGCTGCGTCGCCCGGCACAACATTTCCAGGCGGTTCCAGGCCATGGTCGGGTCCGGAGCGAGCATTTCCAGCGCCTGGTGGTTTTCCAGGAACGCCACCCGCGCCAGCGGCCGGGAATCGGCGAACAGGCGCATGGTGTGGACATGGCGGGCAAACTCGCGCGCATAGCGCGGATCGTTGCCGTACACGATCAAGCGCCAGAGATGGTTGAAAGTGAACATCAGTCCGCCCGGGCCGCCGATCAGGTTGGCGGTGGTATAATGCCCCCAGGTGTTGTAAAGATGCGTCCACTGCAAACTGTTGGGATAGCCGCGCTCGGCGCCGATAATGAAATCCGCCCCCAGCCGTGAAAGCGCGGCGTTGTCCATGCCGAAAAACCATTTGCCGGGGAGGTAAATCGTGGTGACGCCCATCTGCAGGCCGCGCCGATGCGCGTGTTCCACCAGGCTCCGGAAATAGTCGGTCATGATTTTCTGCTTGAAAAGGATGTAGCGCCGGCGCCAGGAATCGTCCGGATCCTTCCAGCGGGTGCCTTGCGCCAGCTTGGCGGCGAAATCGGCCGGCAGGCCCTCGCCGAACCGCTCGCGGCAGAAGCGGTCAATCGCCGGCAGATCGTCCCCGTTAAAATCGGCGTAGGTGAACCACAATTCATCCAGGGTGAACAATCCCTTGAAATTGCCCAGCGGCGCGTACTTGTCCGCATATTCATCAAGCATCATTTTGTTGCGGTTGAGCCCGGCGGGATTGAGCAAATCTTCCACGTAATAAAGGCTGCCGTACTTGTAAAACGCGCCGCTGGCATCGCGCGCGCAGTATTTTTCCGCGAAGGCTTCGGAACGCGTGCAGGAATGCCAGGCGGCCCAGACGTTGACGCCCTCCGGTGTGGCGAGTTTGATCAGTTCCGCCAGCGGATCGAGTCCTTGCGTGAGCTGTTCCGAGTCCGGCACCGCCGTGTCGTGCCACACGCGTTCGCCGGACATATCGGTCCAGTAAATAATGTCCGTGATGCCCATCCATTTCAACTGCATCACGTCCAGGCGCAGCCGGTTCAGGAAGAACTCGCGCAAGGCCGGCTCGGATAAATCGCCGCGAACCCGCCGCCAGGACATGTCGTCGTAGGTGATGAAAAACCGGCCGCCGAGTTCGGTCACCGGCGGCAGGGCCAGGTAACTGCCGAGCAGCATTTCATTCCCGAACCAGTTGGTGTTAGGCAGGTGGCTCGAGAGTTCGGCGAATTGGATGTCCGCTTCCGCCTGGCGCCGCCGGCCGGCCAGTTCCCCGGCCGGCAATTCGGTTAAACGGGGCGCGCCCGCCGCCCAGCTGACGGCATTCAAAACCCATTGCAATTCCGCGCCTTCCGGCGCCTTTTCGGCTTGCTTGTAATCCGTCGGATCGTACCAATAGCCCGGCAGGGCGCCGTTGAAGACCACCCGGCCCGCGCCGGCCGCGCCGGCCACCGCCACCGCCGCGCCTTCCCGGTCCGCCAGCACCGCTGCGCCCGCCGGCCCGGGCTCAAGGTAAAGGTGATCGTTGAAAGCATGTTCGAATTCCGCCGGCAAGCCGGCGGCCAGGGGATGCGCCGCATCCTTGACCAGCAAGATGCTGTCGTCGCGCCGGTCCAGCACTTTCCGCGCGATTTCCGGGAAAAGCGTCGCCGGCCGGTAGCGGCCGCAGGCGGCATGGTTCAGAATCAATCCGCCGCCGCAATGGACGAAGATTTTGATGCCTTTGATTTGTTCCGGCTGTTCCAGGCTGGTGCTGCCGACGTACAGCACGTCATACTGCAGCAATTCATCGGCGGTGATTTTATGGAGCAGGGCGGGTTTTGTGCCGGCGTCTTTGCGCAGCGCCGCCAGCACGGCCTGGGCGCCAAACCCGGTTTTGAATACCGCCACCTTGACCGGTTCGGCCGCCCCGGCCGCGGCCGCCGCGGCCAATCCCAGCGCCAGCCATCCGGACTTTAAGGGCGAAGTGCGCATCAGCAGTGCCTCCTATTTGACTTGAAAAAAGCAATCCAGTTCGACTACGTGAAAAGCGTGTTTGATTTCCGGCTGGGCGTTGATCACGGTGAAATGGCCCGGCGCCGCGCGCCGGGCCGCGGTCATGCAGACGCGGAAAAAAGCCGAGAAAATGAAGTTCACTCCGGCCAGGTCGAAAACCAGGCGCAAGCGGTCGCCGGCGGCCGCGCAGGCCGCCATTTGCCGGTCCAGGGCCGCCGACAATTCACGGCAGGCCGGGGTGTCCATGCGGCCCGCCAGGCGGGCGGTCAGCGTTTCGCTGTCGGGATTGTATTGAATTTCCATCAGGCTGTCCGTGATTAGGGTTGATCTCTGATTCCGGTTGGCGCAGGTTTGGTCATATGTAGCAATTTGGCATCACAAAGACAAGCGTTTAAACTTTCAAAACGCCTGTTTTGAAGGTTAACGGTTTAACGGTTGATGGGGGTTCAGGGGTTCAGGGGTTGATGGAGGTTCAGGGTTCAGGGGGAAGCCCATGCCAACCTCAACCAACCGTTGAACCCGATTCAACCTCCGGCAATCCTGTATGATGCGCCCCGAAAAAAGGACACTGCATTCATTCGGCCTGGCTGCGGTCCAGGGCGGCGGAATCCCAGCGGTAACTGCGGAAGTCGGCGCGGAATAACACCGCGCAGAGGACCGGGCAGAGCAGGAGCGTGAGCAGTGTGGCGAAGGCCAGGCCGAAAATAATGGTGTTGGCCATGGGTCGCCATAAGGCGCCGCCCTTGATGGCCAGCGGCAGCAGGCCGATGATGGTGGTGAAGGCGGTCATCAGGATCGGACGCAGCCGGCGCTGGGCGGCAACGATGATGGCGTCCTGCCAGGGCTGGCCGGCGGCGCGCTCGATATCCATCCGGTCAATCATCATGATGGCATTGTTGACAATCACGCCCATCAGGCTGATCAGCCCCAGGAAAGCCATGAAGCCGAAGGGGGTATTGGTCAGCAGCAGGCCGAAGACGACGCCCACCAGCATCGGCGGCACCGTCAGCATGATGATCAGCGGGCGGCGGAGGGAATTGAACTGGTAAATCAAAATCAGCGCCAGCAGCGCGACCGCCATCGGCAGGCCGGCCATGATCGAATTCTGCGCCTTTTCGCTTTCGGCGTTTTCGCCGGCGAATTCCAGGGTATAGCCGCCCGGCCAGTCCGCGGCATCGGCCAGGGCTTGGACGCGCGGCATGACGCCGGCCAGGACTTCCGAGGCGAACCGGCCGGAGACGTCGGTCTGGATTTCCATGGTGCGTAGCTTGTCGCGGCGCCGGATGTTGCTGGGTTCCCAGGTGAAGCGCGCGCGGGCCATTTGCAGCAGCGGCGCCGATCCGGAATTCTCGTAGGAGTAGATGCGCATACTTTCGATGCGGCCCAGGTCTTCGCGGTAAGCGCCCTGGGCGCGGATTTCAATGGGGATCAGCTCGCGGCCTTCGCGGAAATCGGTGGCGGCGAGGCCGGAAATCTGCGCCTGCAGCGAGGCGGCGATATCGTAGCTGTTGAAGCCGGCCTGCTTGGCCTGTTCCTGGTTCACCGCGATCTCCATTTTCTTGTTCCAATCTCCCCAGTCGTCGCGGATGTTGATTACGCCGGGAACATCGGCGATGGTCTGCGCGATTTTGTCGCGCAGCCGGTAAATGACATTCAGGTCGGCGCCGGCGATCCGGATTTTAATCGGGGCGCCGACGGGCGGGCCGGTTTCGAGTTTCTTGACCGTATGGCGGCATTCGGGCACGGCCGTGTCCAGGAAGTTTTGAATGCGGGCAATCAGGGGGTCCACGTCATCCTTGCCGCGGGCGGTGACGATCAGGTTGGCATAGTTGGGGTTTTCCTGCTCGATGTTCAGGCTGAGCATCCAGCGCGGGCCGCCCTCGCCGATGAAGGATCCGACGCTGACCACGTTGGTGTCGGCCAGCAGGAAGGTTTCCAGCTCTGCCACGCGCGCGCGGGTGGCGCGGATGTCCGTCCCGTAAGGCATCCAGAAATCCACCAGCGCCATTTCCCGTTCGCTGGGCGGGAAAAACATGGCGGGCACGAAACGGAAGGCCCAGAGCGCGGCTGCCAGGAGCGCGCCGGTTCCCAGCAGCAGGATGGTCCGCCGGCGCAGGCTCCACAGCAGCAGCGCGCGGTACTTGCCGTAAAAGGGGCTGTCAAACCGCTGGGCGCGGCGCTTGGGCTGCAGGAAATAATAGCACAGCATGGGAATCATGGTGATGGAAAGCAGCCAGGAGCAGAGCAGCGTCAGGGCCACCACCTGGAAGATGGAGCGGCAGAATTCGCCGACATCCGAGTCGGCGATGGCGATCGGCAGGAAGGCGACAATGGTGGTCAGGGATGATGTCAGCAGCGGCAGCCAGAGTTCGCGGACGGCGCCGGCGCACGCCGTCAGCCTTTCCTCGCCGTTGGACAGGCGCACGAGGATGTTTTCGCTGGTCACGATGCCGTTGTCCACCAGCATGCCGAGGGCGATGATCAGCGAGGCGATGGAAACGCTTTGCAGCTTGATGTCGAACTGCGGCATCAGGGCGATGCACATCAGCATGGCCATGGGCACCAGCAGCCCGGCGATCAGCCCCAGGCGCAGCCCGGCGAACACCAGCATCACCAGCACCACGTAAATGAAAGCCTCCCGCAGGTTGCCCATCAATTCGCCGATGGCGCGGTCCACGTATTTCGGCTGGTATAGAAACGTGTGGTAATCTATGCCGTGCGGCTGGGCGGTCTGGGTTTGCGCGATTGCCGCCTGCACGGCCCGGCCCATGTCGGTCACTTTCATGCCCGCGGTCATGCTGACGGCCAGCATCAGGCAGGGGGCGCCGTTGAAGCGCGTCAGGGTGGTCGGCGGGTCTACGAACCCGCGGCGGATGTCGGCGATATCGCGCAGGTACACGGATTCGGCGCGGCCGGGCGCGTGGAGCGAAACCTGGCCGATCTGCCGGATGGATTGGAATTCGCCGGTGGCTTCAATGGTAACGCGCTCGCCGTCCACCAGGGCGATGCCGCCGGGCTGCAGCACGTTTTGCGCCTTTAAGATGTCGGCAAGCTGCGGCGGGGTCATCCCCAATTCCGCCAGGCGCGCATTGGAGAATTCGATGAAGATGCGTTCCGCCTGCGCCCCGTATATCTGGACCTTGGCCACGGAATCCAGGCGCAGCAGCCGGTCGCGCGCCTGCTCGGCATAATCCTTGATTTCACGGTAGCTGAAACCGTCGCCGGTGACGGCGGTCACGACGGGGAATACGTCGCCGAATTCGTCGTTGACGACCGGACCCTGCACGCCTTCGGGGAGGCTGGGGCGGATATCGTCAATCTTGTTGCGCAGCCTGGTCCAGATGGGCTGCATGTCGTAGTATTGCGGCTGGATTTCCACCATCACCAGCGACATGCCGTTCAGGGATTGCGAAGTGATGTGATCCACTTCCGGCATTTCCTGGATTTTTTTCTCGATCGGATCGGTGATGAGTTCTTCGACTTTCTGGGGCGAAGCGCCGGGCAGCCATGTGCAGACGATGGCGGCGCGGATGGTGAACTCCGGGTCTTCCAGTCGCGAGATGGTGCGGAAGGAATGGATGCCGGCCAGGGCGATGAGCGTCAGCGCCACGGCGGCCGTGCGGTTGTTTTTGATGAACCAGCTGGCGATATTC
>JAXGSX010000168.1:0-7684 GCA_040775225.1 Kiritimatiellia bacterium
ACCGCTCCTGGCGGTTCTGGCCGGCCCTGGAAATTGATCTGGCGCCGGGCGCAATCCGCCCCGGCAAAAACGAATTCATAATCCTCAATCACACCCGGCCGTTCCGACCCCTGCCGACGGCGCGCATGGCCATCCCCAAAAAATTGCTGAACAACACGACGTACCGGATCAGCGATGTGCAGGCGCTGGCGTTTGAGGATCAAAAACTTCAGCCGCCGGAAAACATTCCCCCGGGGACATGGCTGGGCCACCTGGCCGGCGGGCATGAGGGCGTACAGTTGTCGCAGGATGATTTCTCCCGCACCACCCGGCTGTTCAGCCTGGAGCGACAGGGCAACCTGCTGGCGTTCCTCTTCAACTCGCATTTCTGCGAGATTGATCCGGCCCTGATCAATGCCGGGCTGATCCGGCAGGCCGGCCTGGCCGTGGCCATCCGCAATCATTTCAATTATGCCGGCCCGCAAACCCATCAATTCACGGAAGCCGAATACAACCGGCGGATGCGCCGGCTCATCCGCGCGCTGGGGCCGAATTTTCTCGGCTTCGCTCCGCACGAGCAGCATGGGACCATGCTGAAAGTCGCGGGCGAAGCCCGGAATCGCGATCTGCGGGAAATCACCCGCGTCTTCACCGAATTATTCCGGCGGACCGTCATGCGACCCATCCGCGCGCTGGCGCCCCGGGCGCCGGTATGGGAAACCGATCCGAGTTTTTATCACCGCTATTACCTGGCGGCGGGCGCGTCTTTCCCGGCCATCGAATTGGTGGGCAACCGCGCGTCGCTGCTGATGGCTTCCGCGCGCGGCTCGGCCAGGGCGTTCGGGATTGACCGTTGGGGCGCCATTAATTCCTGGGAATGCCAGTGCTATGGCGGCTTGCCGACCCGGTCGCAGCATGCCCGCCTGGACCCGGACTTCGACCGCAAGCGCCTGAATATCTGGTGGCTGACGCAATATCTGCTTTACCTGGGCGGAGCGCGGTTGATCTATTCCGAGTCCGGCGCGTTTTATCACCGGCTGACGCGGGAGCGGGAATGGGACGATCCGGTGGTGATGGAGGTGCGCGCGATCCAGCGCGGCCTGGTTGATTTCGCCTGCCGGCGCCGGCTGCGCGGCCAGCCGGCGTCGGACATCGCCTACCTGCAGGGCAAACACGACATTTCCAGCGCGCATATCAATCCGGCGTTTTACAAGACCGCCGGCCATGCCGGCTGTTCCTGGATGAACTTGGAAGTATGTTACCCCGATTTCGTCATGTGGCCGGAATCGGGCAATGCCGCGAACTTTTTCCGTTCGGGTTGCTGCGAGGATACGGTCTCGCACACGCCGTTCGGACAGGCCGACATCATGCCCGTGGAAGCCGCGCCGGCTGCCATGCGGCAATACAAAATGCTGATCATGTCGGGCTGGAACACCATGACGTCCGATACCCAATCGAAATTGATGCGCTACGTCCGGCAGGGCGGGACACTGGCGATACTGCTGCCGCAGATGACGGCCGCGACCTGCGCGGATGATCCTTGCGCGCATATCAATCCCCGCCGGCTGCGCGAACTGTGCGGAGTGGAATTGGCCGGCGCGCCGGACCGCGCCGACGCACCCATCAACCGGCTGGCTATCCCGGCAGGGCTGAGCCGGGAATTTCCGGAAACTGAACGCCTGATCCGCCGGCAGCCGGCAACGCCTTTCTATATGCACCTGGGAACTTATAATGCCCAGCTGCGCAACCTGCGCCTGGCCGGACGCCGGGCCAGGGCGATTGCAACGGAATCATTTTCCGGCTTCCCGTTCCTGGTGGAGCACCGGCTGGGCAGCGGGTGGGTGTACTTGTTCAACCTGGCGGATTATTCAAAATCCCCGGCGGTGTACCTGGTCATAAACGCTGCCTTGCGCGATCTGGCCGGACGGTTGCCGCGCGACATCCGCCTGCTGGCCGGCGAAAAAATCAATTACTTTGTTTACCCCGGCGCGCCGCGGCCCGGCGCCCGCTGCCGTATTTTTGTGGTTGCCTCCGATTGGCACAACCCCGCCCGCCCGCCGCCGGCGCTTTTTGCAATTTACGGCAAAAAGGTCAAGATCGCCCTCCGCCGCAACCGGGTGGCGGTGATCGAGGTGCAGGGCCGCGGGCGCAACTGCCGCATAAATATCGAGCAGTAAATCAGGCTGTAATGGTTGCATGAGGTTTAAGGTTCAACGCTTGCTGGAGATTGAATATGCAAACTGGAAAGCATCGTAGAGACTGCCTGCCGGTCCGGGGGATGTTGTCAAAACCGGCCGTGGTGTTGCTGGCGGGGTGTTTAGGCTGGCATTCCGCCGCGGGCGCCGGGTTGACCAACACCATCGCCGCCGGCCGGGCGTACATCACCAACCTGATGACGGAACACAACATTCCCGGGCTGACGATTGCGCTGGTGAACAGCCAGGAGGTGGTCTGGGCTGAGGCGTTCGGGTATGCCGACCTGGAACAGGGGATTCCGGCCACCACCAACACCGTGATGATGATCGGTTCGGTATCGAAACTGCTGACTTCGTTCATGGCGCTGCAATTGATGGATGAAGGCGTTTTTGACCTGGACGCCAACATTACGAATTATGTGGCCGAATTTTCCATGCTGCCGCGGTTCCCGGGGCAAGCCGGGGGCTGGACTTTGCGCGCCATGATGCATCATCGCTCGGGCATTCCCGGCGATATTTACAACGGCGCCTTCAGCCACGGTCCCTACTGGCCGGATTACACCAGATGGCTGATCGAATATTTCCAGGGGGCTTATCCCCTTTATCCGCCGGGCCTGTTTGCCAGCTACTGCAACAGCGGTTTCAATGTGGCGGGCGAAGCGATCGCGCGGCGCGATGGCGCGGATTATACGGCGGCGGCGGAGACCCGCGTATTTTCACCTTTGCAGATGCCCTATTCGTCATTTCTGCTGGACAAGCCCGCCGTTGCGGAAAACCTGGCTACGGGTTACGCCGCAGGCGGCTTGCCTGTGCCCTGGATGCTGGCCAACATGCCGGCTACCGGCGGAGCCTTTTCCCGGCCGCTCGATATGGCTAATGTGATCAAAATGCTTCTGGCCGGCGGTGTCTTCAACGGCAGCCGGTATTTGTCAACCAATGCCCTGTTTCATCTGGCAAACCATGCGCCCGGGCCGCTGGATGTTGATAATTACCTGAAAACCGGGCTGGGCTTGGACACAGTGGACGATCCGGCGCTGAATTATGCCGGCCGGGCCTGGGCGAAAAACGGCTCCACGAGCACGTTCGAGGCCTTGCTGGAAATTCTGCCTGATCAGCAGTTGGGCATTTTCATAAACATCAACTGCGCGAATAACATGACTCTGGCGGCAGTGCGCAAAATATTGGCCGATGCGGTGAAGGAAAAAACCGGCTTGGAACGTCCGCCGCTGCCCCCCATGCCGTCGCCGGCGGAAACCAACCTGGATCAGGCCGCGCTGCAGGCGGTTGCGGGATATTACGTCACCAAAGACGGGGTTGACTTGTTCCTGGCGGAGACGAACGGCACCTTGTCGTGCGTGCGCAACGCGCAGACTAATTCCGTGGCGACAACGAACTACCGGCCGCATGTCAACGGCCGGTTTTTCATTCCCGGCAAGCCGGAACTGCAGATGGCATTCACCAACCTGGCCGGGTACGACGTGATAGTTTGTTACGGGTGCGACGGGACCGTGAAGAATGAAGTCATGTACGGCGGGTACGCGGAGTATCTTTACGGCGCGCGTTATGCTCCGCCGGCCGTCTCCGCCGCCTGGTCGAACCGCTGCGGCCGTATCTGGTTTGCCGACAACCTGCTGTATTCCGATTACAACCTTGCGGCAGGCTCCCCGAGCGCTTTGATTCTCAGCTCGTCCAACGGGATTCTGTCCCTGGAGGGCATCGGCAGCTTCACGCTGGAGCCGGCGAATGACAATCTGGCATTCGCCGCCGGCTTGACTTCGCGCAGCGATGGGAGCGTGCGGGTTGTCACCAATGCGGCCGGGCGGGAACAATTGTGGTTCGGCGGCTATCATTGCGTTGACATGGCTGACATCCCGGTAATCTCCAACCGCGAAGCCATGACAGTCTCGCCCGGCTTACACTCCAACGCCATGGCGGCATATCACGGCGGCATCGTCGGCCGGCGGGTCACGGCCATGCTGAGTTCCAACGCCGCGGATGCCGTGGTGCGGGCGATCAGCCTTGACAGCATGAGCGTCATGGCCGTGGGTACGGGCATGGTGTCCTGGATTTGTGATGCCGCGCCGGCCTTGATCAACATCAGCGCTTCCAACACCGTGGTATGCCAGTTGCGCGTGCGGGATTATGCGCCGATGGCCGGCGATTTTGATGGAGACGGTCTGGCCGATCCGGCCGTAATGGATGAAGCCGGCAATTGCTTCGTCTGGCTTTCCGGCTCCGGGTATGCGCGCAGCGGCCCGTTTGCGCTGGGCGCCGGCGGCCTTCCGGCGGCCGGGGACTACGATGGAGACGGCCGGGCCGACCCGGGCATAGTGGATGCCGGCGGCGGCTGGCACGTATGGTTTTCCCGGTCCGGGTACGCGCCTGGCGGGCCGTACAACCTGGGCATTCAGGGCATGCCGGCAGCCGGGGATTACGATGGGGATGGGCGGGCTGATCCGGCGGTGGTGGATGAAGCAGGTGGCTGGCACGTGTGGTCTTCCGGGTCGGGATACGCGCCTGGCGGGCCGTACAACCTGGGCATTCAGGGCATGCCGGCGGCCGGGGATTACGATGGGGACGGGCGGGCCGACCCGGGCATAGTGGATGCCGGCGGGAACTGGCATGTATGGTTTTCCCGGTCCGGGTACGCGCATGGCGGGCCGTACGCCCTGGGCATTGCGGGCATGCCGGCGGCCGGGGACTACGACGGGGATGGGCAGGCCGACCCGGCGGTAGTGGATGCCGGCGGCGGCTGGTATGTCTGGCTTTCGGCCTCCGGTTATAATCGGGCAGGGCCGTTTGCCTTTGCGGCGCCATAGTGTTTTTCCTGGAGATTGCCATGCAGGAAATTGTTTTTCATGTCGCGCCCAACGGGAATGACCGCTGGTCGGGCCGGCGACCTGCGCCGGATGCCCGCGGGACGGATGGCCCGTTTGCCGGACTGCACCGGGCGCAGCAAGCCGTCAGGAAGGTTTTGCATGGCCGGCCGGGCCCGGCCGGCCCCATCCGGGTGGTTATCGGCGCCGGCGTTTACCGCCTCCCGCGGCCGCTGGTGTTTCATCCCGCCGATTCCGGCGCGGCGGATGCGCCGGTTGTTTACATGGCCGCTCCGGGCGCCTGGCCGGTAATCAGCGGCGGCTGGCGCATTGCCGGCTGGCGCCGCCGCGGCAGGAATCTCTGGGTCGCCGATTTGCCGGACGTCAAGTCAGGTAAAAAATATTTTCGCCAGTTGTTTGTCAATGGCGTCCGGCGCTGCCGCGCCCGCCTGCCGGACCAGGATGTTTATTATCCCGTTTCCGCCGCGTTGCATCCGCAAGCCGCCCGTGACCCGCGCAACTGCCGCGGGTTTTACGGCCGGCCGGCCGATCTGCAACGCTGGGGAGAGATGGCGGACGCGGAAATCGTCGTGCTGCATCGCTGGGAAATTTCACGCTCGCGCGTGGCGGAATCCAATCCGGCCACCGGCGCCATCCGCCTGACAACCCCCGCCAAATGGCCGATTGCCGGCCATCGGCGGTTCTTTGTGGACAATCTCCGCGCCGGATTGAACGGTCCCGGCAAGTGGTACCTGGACCGGCGCGCCGGCAAACTTTATTACTGGCCGCTGCGGGGCGAAAATCCCCGCGACGCGGAAGTCGAGGCGCCGGCGCTCGCACAGCTGGTGCGTCTGGCCGGCCGGCCCGAATCCGGCAAGTTCGTGCAACATATCCACTTCCAGGGGTTGTCATTCCAGCATGCCGACTGGAATTTGACGGGCCGCGGGTACCCGGGGCTCCAGGCGGCATATGACGTGCCGGGCGTGATAGCCGCTGCGGGAGCGCGGCATTGCCGGATTGAAAACTGCGAAGTCGCACACGTGGGCAACTACGCCGTGGAATTCGGCAGGGGATGCAGGGATAATGTTATTGCCGGCAATCATCTGCATGACCTGGGCGCCGGCGGCGTCAAAATCGGCGAGAGCGTGTTGCGCGGCGGGGTGGAGGAGGATGCCTGCCGCAATCATGTGGCCGACAACCATGTTCATGCCGGCGGACGGGTGTATCTCGGCGCAGTCGGCATCTGGGTCGGACGCGGCCATGACAATCGCATTGTCCATAACGAGGTGCATGATCTTTATTACACCGGCATTTCCGTCGGCTGGGATTGGGAATTCGCCGCCAACCGGACGTCCGGCAACATTATCGAGTTCAACCATGTGCATCACTTGATGAATCGGACGCTTAGCGATGGCGGCGGAATTTACACCCTGGGCATCGCGCCGGGCACCATGATCCGCAACAACCTGATTCATGATATTTACGGTTATTCCGACAGCCGCGGAATTTACCTGGATGGCGCCACCTGCGGGGTCGTGGTGGAAAACAACATAGTGCATCATACCCTGGGGCCCGGTATCCGGGCGCAGGTGTTCACCACCGGCAATATCATAGTCAACAATATCTTCGCCCTGGGAAAAACCGCGCAGTTGGGATTTGACACCGACCGCCCCAATGTGTTCATCCGCAATATCGTCTATTGGACCGCGGGTAAATTGTTCACCCGCGACCAATGGGACAGCTACGACACCATTTTCGACAACAACCTTTACTGGCGCGCCGGCCGGCAGCCGGCCATGTTCGGGCGCTGGAAATTCAGCGAATGGCAGCAACGCGCCTGGACGAAAATGCCGAACCGCGAAGCCGCCAGCGGCTTCGATTCCACCCTGCCCCTTGACCGGCATTCGCGCGTCGCCGATCCCCGTTTTGCCGATCCGGCGCGCGGCAATTTCGAGCTGAAGCCCGGATCGCCGGCCTTTGCGATGGGCTTCCGCGGGATTGACATGTCCGCGGTCGGACCCCGCTCCGCGCCGGGCCGTTTGAAATAATTCCGGCGGAAACCGCTTGAAATCCGCGGCTAAAATCCTTAAAAGAGACTCAGTCATGACTGCTAAAATCACCCGGATCATCAAACGCCAGGGCAACCTGGTGGCGTACGACCGTGACCGGATTGTCACGGCGATTTTCCGCGCGCTGGTGTCAACGGGCTGCAAGGACCGGCAACTGGCGGAACGCCTCGGCCTGGAAGTCGAACGGGCCTTGCTGGCCGACCACGGCGCCGGCGCCACGCCCAGCATCGAGGAAATCCAGGATATCGTGGTCAAGGTGCTCATGGAAAGCGGACACGGGGACACCGCCCGCGCCTACATGGAATACCGCCGGCAGCGCGCCCAGGCGCGCGCCACCCGCGCCTATTCCTTTGAAGTCACCGACAATATTCCCTATAAGAAAATCTACGAGGTGCTCTGCTGGAACATGGCGCACGGCTGCGATTCGGTGCCGGCCTTGAACGATTTGATCGGGCGGGGCGAAATGCCGCCTTTGATCAAAAACGTCAACCGCCGGTATGTCGCCGAAGTCGGCCAGGCCGCCCGGCTGATGCTGGAGCGCCGCGGCGAGGTGCGCCTGGTGATCGTCGCCGGGCCCTCATCATCCGGCAAAACCACCACGACGATGAAATTGGAGGAGCACCTG
>JAXGSX010000169.1:0-7664 GCA_040775225.1 Kiritimatiellia bacterium
CGGATCATGCCGGCGTAATATTCCCGCTGGATTTCCACCAGGAAGGCCAGCATGGCGGGCGTGCCGGAAGTGAAATCCACCGGGTCCGCCGCCGGCGGCAGACCCCGGCGCTCCGACCAGGCGCGGTAACGCTGCGCCAACTGCGAGCGGTACGGCTCCACCAGATTCTGCATGCAGGCCCGGTTGAAAATCTCGTTCTCGTTGGCGATTTCCGTCATAACGATGGCGGGGTCGTCCTTGAAGGCCAGTCCGGTATGGGGATTGATATGGGTCCAGATTTGCGCGTTGAATTCGCGCTGGAGTTCGATCAAGCGCGGATCGAAATTCGAATACGGCCGGGCGGCGGCCGGCAACTGGCCTGCCGCCGGCGCACCGTCGCCGCTGCGAAAAGTCCGGTAGGTCAGCAGGTCCAGATAAATATAGATACCCTCTTTTTTCAGACAATGGACCAGGTAATCCAGGCGGTCGAGGCTTTCCGGATCGAGCCGCCGGGTATTTTCCAGGCGGGCGCCCCTGGTGAACTGAAAAATATTCGGCGTGGACCAATCGCCGTCCAACTGGTGGAAACGCACCAGGTTGACCCCGAACCGCGCCAGGCGCCGCGCCACGATTTCGCTGTGGGTATGGGAAGGGAAATTGGCGGCGCTGTTGAAATTGACGCCCCAAAAACGGCCGGGGACGCCATCCTCGAAAACGAACCGGCCGCCGCGCGCTTGCAGAAAACCATGGCGGCCGGCCGGCCTTTCACCGGCGAACAGGAACGACAAGTCAACCGGCGCATCGTCCCAAGGCAAGGTAAAGTCAATCACACGGCGGGATGCGGTTTGCATGGTAATCCTCATTGGGGTACACGGACCAGGGAGCATCCTGAAAACGGAATATACTCGCACAAAGCCACAACGACGCAAGAACAAATCAAGCGACTGACTCCCCGGAATCCGTACCCGCGGGCCAGACGGCCGGCGGCGGCTCCGCCGGCAGGTCAAACTGTTCCGCCAACCACTGGCAAGCCGCGCGCATGGCGGCCGGCGGCGGGCGATGCCCGGCGGCATGGTATAGAAATCCCAAGGACTCGGGCTGTCCGTAAAGCGCATACACGGGCCGGGCGGCGGCCAGATACTGGCGGCTCTCCGGCTTGTCGAACTCACCGCCCACCAACAGGAAGGGGCGCGGCGCCATGGCGGACAGGAGGTGGTGGTTGCCCCACCGGAAGCATGGATTCCGCACCTGGGATCCGTAATACCACGGCGCATCCCAGTTGCTGAAATCCCACCCCATGCCGAAATCCGAGCCGATGACCGCCTTGACGCGGTCATCCAGGGCGCCGGCGGTGAATGCCATTTTCCCGCCCAGTGAATGTCCGACGGCCGCAATGCGATTGGCATCCATGCGCGGCTGCGCCAGCAAAAGGTCCACCGCCCTGCCAACGTCGGCGGTCAGCTTGCCGATGCCGGTCCAGCGCGGATGATCCGCCAGCAATTTATCAGCCGCCGCCTGCCACCAGGCAAACCCCTGGTTGGGTTGCGGCTCCGGCACGGTATTAAAAGGGAAGGCTTCGCAGCACACTACCACATACCCCTGCTCCGCCAGGCAGCGGCCGAATTGCATGTGTGGCAGTTCGGCGATGGGCGCTTTGCGATTCAAGTCATAGCCCATCATGGCATCCGGATGGTAAAACGGCACCACGGCGCCCGGGCGGCAAGCATACCGCGCATCCCGCGGTTCCAGTACGACGGCCAACTGGGATGCATCGGGTCCGGTCTGCTGGCGGTACACTTTCCCCGTGAAAGCCGGCGCCTCAAAGCTTGCCAGCAGGATGTCGTGCCGGTCATACCAGGTGTATTCCGGCCGGCCCATGATGGCGCCCCAAGCCTCGCGGGTGGAGGCGCGCGCGCAGTCCCAGTCGTGGATGTCCGCCGTCAATCCGCCGGGATAAACGGGCGCCAGATTTTGCGGCACGCCCAGGTCATCTTCCACCCAACGCGCCAATTCCACAGTTAAGGATTGGTTCATTTTTCCTCGATTTGCATGCGCCGCGGCGGCAGGCGCCGTTGCCCGCCATGTCCGAATAAAACCCGGAATTACATAATACTTTCCCCGGACGCAAAGTCAAGGAATCGCGTCACGGCAGCGCCCGCCGGATGAATCCCGGTATGAAATTCCGGCGTGACACCGAGCGGATGGCATGCTATGAATCATCCCGATGAATACACGCGAACGGTTCGTTAAAACGCTGCTGGGCGAGCAAGTTGACCGCGTCCCTTTCATGAAAGTCTTCGGCGGCGCCAACGCCATCCTGCCCGGCTGGGAAAAGGAATATCCCGGCATCGGCAAGTGCATTGATCAACTGCTCGGATTTGAAGGCGCCTACCGCGGCTGGGGCGTTACCAGTGTGAACCTGGACCCCGCCAACCTTGGCAAGCTGGTAGTGCTCCAGGAGTCCGGCGACATCAAGGTGCAGCGCCGGGGCGACGGCACCATTGAGCAGGTGCACAAGGGCGGCGACTACCGCCGCCATACGCTGGAGTGGCCCGTCAAGACCATGGCCGACTGGGAGTCCTACAAATCCCGGCACCTCGACCCCGACGATCCGTCCCGCTTCCCGGCGGACTGGCCCCAGCGCGTCCAGGAATACCGGCGCCGGGATTATCCCCTGCAACTCACCCATCGCGGGGTATATGGTTTCGCGCGTGAGCGCATGGGCGACGAGAACCTGGCCCTGGCCTTCTACGATGCGCCGGAGCTGGTTCATGCGATCATGGAAGACTACACCGACATGGCCATCCGGATTTGGGAAAAACAGGCAGCCGACGTGGAATTCGACCTGATCGAGTGCTGGGAGGACATGGCCTCGAAGAACGGCGCGCTGATCTCCCCCGGGATGTTCCGCGAATTCATGGCGCCGTGTTACCGGCGCATCGCGGATTTCGCCCGGCAGCACGGCATCAAGGTCATCCTGGTGGATTCGGATGGATTAATTGAAGAACTTACCGGGCTGATGCTTGAAGCCGGCGTGACGGCGCTCTACCCCTACGAGGCGATGGCCGGCAACGATGTCGGCCGGGTGCTCAAACGTTATCCCCAAGTCGGCGTTATCGGCGGCTTGCGGAAGGAAGCGATGTACGAGGGGCGGGCGGCAATTGACCGGGAAATGGAGAAGGCGCGGCGGCTCATCCAAAAAGGACGCTACATCCCCGGCCCTGACCATTTTGTCCTGGAACTGGCAAGTTTCGCCAACTATCGCTATTTCATGGAAAGCCTGCGGGGGGTCATCATGACCACGGAACCGGGCACGGCAAAATCCAGTCCGCGATAAAAAGCAGGATGGCACATTATGCAATCTCAACTCCGCCGGCATGGTTGCCGTGAAAATCACCGTCATGCAAAACATCAATCTCTCCCATAACCCCGGCCTGGCGCAGGGCGCCGCCCGCATCATCCGCTGCGGCCGGGCCTGGCATCCCGCCCGCATGACCGCGGCGCTGGAAAAGCATTACGGCGATAATCCCGCCCACCTTACCCGCGCGGTTTGCACGGCCGGCGTGCGCCTGGCCCTGCGGACCGACGCCCCGGAAATCCGGATCGGCCTCCAATACGCGCGATCCTGCCGTCCGCTCTCGCAGTGCGACGTGTGCCTTGACGGGCAGCCGGCCGCGCCGATCGCGCCCGCACCGGATGCCGCGGATTGCGCGGCCACGGTGCCGCTGCCCGGCGGCGGGCCGCATGCCGTGGAAATTTACCTGCCGCATTGCCGGGAAGTCTTCATTTCCAGCCTGGCCGTCACCAAGGGATCTTCCATTGCGCCGCTGCCCCGCGCCCGCACACGCTGGCTGGCAGCGGGCGACTCCATCACCCAGGGCATGACCGCCACCTCCCCCGCCCTGACCTGGACTGCGCGCGTCGCCCGGCAATTAGGCTGGGACCTGCACACCATCGCCGTGGGCGGCGCCATCGCGCAGGCAGCCGTCGGCCGGCTGGCCTTGGACCTGGAATGGAACATTGCCACTGTGGCCTTCGGAGTCAACGATTTCAACCAGGACCGCCCGCTGGACTTGGTCCAATCCGAGACCCGCGGCCTTTTGGAACGTCTGCTGCAGCGGCCCCAGGCCGCGCTTTACCTTCTGACGCCCGTCCCCTGGGCCGGCCGCACCACGCCCAATAACCTCGGCCTGCGCCTGGAAGATTACCGCCAGGCATTGCGGCAGGCCGCCGCTGGCCTGCCCCAAGTGTCAGTCATTGAAGGCGCGGAACTGCTGGATGACAATCCCGCGCTCTTCGCCGACAACGTTCATCCCAACGACACCGGCATGGCGCAGTTCGCCGAACGCCTGGCAGGCCGGCTTCCGCGGAGCAGCATGCCAGCAGCCGCAAAACGGAATCTGGCTGATCCGTCACGATCGCCTCGGCCGCGACCGCCCGGCCGCCGAAAACTGCGCCCGAGCGGCGGCTACCGCAAGACGGCGAGTTTTCAGACGGCCACCATTATCTATGACGCCACATATTGGTTCTGCGAGAAGTTCCTCGATCCGCGTTCGCGCATGGCCGACCAAATGGTGCAGGCCGCACGGTCGGGGCGACAGAACATCGCCGATGGCAGCCGGGCTTCCGCGACATCGTCGCAGACCGAACTGCGCCTTCTAAACGTTGCGCGGTCGAGCATGGAGGAATTGCTGCTCGACTTCGAGGACTTCCTGCGCCATCGCCATCTGCCGCAGTGGGCGCCTGACGGCGTTGAGGCGCAGACCGTGCGCGAGGTGCCCCGGAAGTTTAAAAGGAACCAGGCGGATCAGTCTGATCTGACAAATCTGACCGATCAGAAGCGCTGGGCGCTCTATGCCCCCTGGCTGGAACACGCCGCCCCGGCCGTGCGCGCGAATGCGCTGATCTGCCTGATCAACCAGGCGAACTACCTGCTCGACCAGCAGATCGCCGCCGTAGAAGAGCAGTTCGTCGAAGGCGGCGGCTACAGCGAGCAACTCGCCGCGGCGCGCCTGGCCGAGCGGGAGCGGAGGAAGCATGATCAGACGGTTCCGTCTGATCTGACGGATCGCATTCCGGCCTGCCCTGAGTGCGGGAAACCCATGGTTCTGCGCACGGCCAAAACCGGCAAAAACGCCGGACAGCAGTTCTGGGGCTGTTCGGGCTATCCCCAGTGTAAAAAAGTGGTGCCGCCATGACCGAGAACGGCCTCATCCCTTCCTCCGAAATCATCCTCTACCAGACCGAGGACGGCCGGAGCCAGATGAGGTCCGGCTGAAGAACGAGATCGTCTGGCTGACCGGGGAAAATTCTGTCATCCTGGAACTGGTCGAAAATATCAAAAACTTGATTTTGCGCAGCGCTGACCATACTATGAATGACAATTGCTGTTTGTTGCGGCGAAACTCCGCTTGCGGGCGCAACTCATCCATGGGAATATCAGGGCCATGCTCGAATGGAAAATCATCAACGGCACGATCATTGACGGCGAGGGCAACCCGCCCCGGCCGGCGGATCTGGGCGTGCGGGGCGACCGCATCGCGGTTATCGGCGATTTGGCCAATACCACGGCCAGGAATACTTTTGACGCCCGCGGCGGATATGTCTGCCCGGGCTTCATTGACGCCCACTCGCATTCCGACGCTTTCATCCTGATCGAGCCAACCGCCCCCAGCAAGCTTTACCAGGGGGTCACCACCGAGATCACCGGCAATTGCGGCGCCTCGGCGGCGCCCATCAAACAATGGGAATACCTCTCGCCCGACTGGGCGGCCATGACCTACCCGCTTGGCCAATGGCAGTCCTTCGCCGAGTATGTCAGCCTTCTTGAACAATCCCGCCCGGCCGTCAATGCCGCCCTGCTGGTCGGCCACGGCAAATTGCGCCAGTGGATCATGGGCAACGCTCCCCGCCCCGCCACACCCGCGGAAATCGGGGACATGTGCGCCTTGCTGGCCGAATGCCTGCAGGCGGGCGCCATCGGCATGAGCACCGGCCTGATTTACGCCCCGGGCCGTTTTGCCGAAGACGCCGAAGTCGAGGCCCTGGCGCGGACGCTCGCCGCCCATGGCGCCATTTACGCCACGCACATGCGCAGCGAAGGCGACCGGCTGCTGGAATCACTGGATGAAAACATCGCCCTGGCCCGGCGCACCGGTGTGCGTATGGAGATTTCCCACTTGAAAATTTCCGGCAAAAAAAACTGGCATTTGCTGGACGCGGCCCTGGATAAACTCCGTGCGGCGCGCGCCGAAGGAATCGAGATCGCCGCCGACCGCTATCCCTACACGGCCGGCCATACGGACCTGGACGTAATCCTGCCAGCCTGGGCGGCCGGCGGCGGACGCGACGCGATCATGCAGCGCCTGCAGACCACCGCCGACCGCCAACGCATCCTGGCGGAACTCCGCTCCGAACGCCCGCCGGCCGATTGGGGCCATGTCATCGTCGCCGCGACCGCCAATCCCGACTTCCGCGGACGGCCCCTGCCGGAAATCGCCGCAGTCATGGGCGCCGATCCGGTTGAGGCGGCTCTGCGTTTGATTGAAAGCGACCGGCTGCAGACTGGCGCTTTTTTTGCCGGCATGAGCGAGGAAAACATGTGGCGCATCCTGGCTGAACCATGGGTGATGCTCGGTTCCGACGCCTCCCTCCGCGCGCCCACCGGCCCGCTGGGAGCAAACCATTATCATCCGCGCGCTTACGGAACATTCCCGAAATTCCTCAAGGCGGCCCTGGCCGGACGCACGGTCGCCCTGCCGGAAGCTGTGCGCAAAATCACTTCGCTGCCGGCGCGGCATTTCCGCCTGGCGGAACGCGGGCGGCTGGCGCCCGGGTACCTGGCCGACATTACGGTCTTCGATCCGGCGGCGTTGGACGATCCGGCCGACTACCTTCGCCCGCACCAATTCGCCCGCGGCATCCGGATGGTGATGGTGAACGGGGCCGTCACGCTCGATGCCGGCAGGATAACCGGGGAACGCTGCGGGCTGATTCTGTCCAGGCCGTCCTGAAGCAACCAATCAGCGGCAGCCGGCGGTAGCGGGCACGGCGGCGTAAAAACCGCTCCTGTCCTTCGCGCTCCAGCATCAGTGCTTCATATTCGGCGAAATTGCCCTCGAATCAGCGCGCCTCGCCGATGCAACCACCGTCCAGCCCCGCCATGATGCGCAGCAGGGTGCTCTTACCGGCGCCGTTTTCGCCGACAACGCCGATTTTGGCGCCGCAATAGAAAGCCAGGTTGATATCCTGTAAAACCGCCTTGCCGTCGAACACGCGGCTGACGCCGGACAAGGTCATCACAAACTGCGGCATATTACACTCCTCCATTCAGGCCGGCTCGGCCGGCAATCTCAGGCAGATAGCCCGCGGCACAACTTGCACATCAAAACTGCCTGCGGCGGGCAACTCCTCGCCGTCGTACTGCGCCGATTCCTCCCGTGAAAGCTGAATTTGAAAACGGCGCCCCTGGACGGTGGAAGCGCAATGACTGAGGCGGTCGGCCATTTTCTGAATCTGGCGCGGATTGGTGCGGAACGACAGCAGGTATTTGGACAGGTAATCCGTGTGCCCGGTAAACAGCACCAATTCCAGCAGCCCGTCATTGGCGTAAGCATCCGGGCAGAGCACGAATTCGCCGCCATAGACGCGGGTGTTGTTGACCACCAGGTTCAGCAGCGGCCCGC
>JAXGSX010000170.1:0-7623 GCA_040775225.1 Kiritimatiellia bacterium
GGGGGCGACGCTCCATACTTACCGTTACCGCAGTTTGCCGGCCAACGCCATGGGCGGCACGGTGCTGGGCGGAATCAAGTACCGCCGGAACTTCGAGACTTTCATGGACCCGGCAAAATTCGGCATGTTTTACGCCGCCGCCGTCATGTTCCGCCGGCATGACGTGGCGCCGGCGTGCAAAACCCTCGGCATCGCGCTCAAGGACGCCGACATCTTTAATCCGGCGCACGGCATGGCCAACCATAACCAGCCGAATATTCCCGCCGCGCTCAATTGCGAAAAACACCGCCTGGAAATCGAATTGCCCGGACGGCCCGGCCGCGCCGGCGCGCGTATCGGCCCGGACGAAACCGGGCCGGCCGCCGCCGACGCCGATACCGTGACATCGGATACGGGCGAGATGTTCCGTTCCTGGCGCGATAAATACGGGTGGATTGACACGCCCAGGAGCAAGGCCGTGTATGGATTCTTCCAACAGGGCGCGCCGCTGGAACTCAAGGGCTTGCGATGCGTCATCAAAACCGATTTCGCCGCCATCGCTTTCACCTCGCTGTCAGACCTGCCGTTGGCGGAAGCCAGCCAGATCCTGGTCACCGCCGTCGGCCGCGCCGACAATACGGGCGCCGAATACAACGACAGCCATACCGCGCGTTATGCCATGGGGCATACGCCGGTGATCTTTGAAATCATCCGGGCGGAATTTGAAATGGCCACCTGTCATCGGCATTTGAAGGTCTGGAGCGTGGACCAGGACGGCGCTTATACCGGCCTGGTGCCAGGCGAGGCGGCGGGCGGCAAGTTGAAGTTCAAGATCGGCGAAACGTATCCGTCAATTTATTATCTAATAACCAGGTGAAAGGACCGTCAGCATGAAATATCGCCATATCATCAGTCTGGCCGGCATCTTCTTTGTTTGCGGATTAACCTATGCTGAAGCCGGCATCAAATGGGAAGTGGATCGGACCAACCGGGTGATTTTAAGGAATGGGACACCGTTTTTCCCCTGCGGCATCATCATGCACGGCAGCACGAACGACATTGCCGCCGCCGCGGACATGGGCTACAACACCGTGCATACCTGGGCGTGGCGGCAACAGCCGGACCAGGCCAAAACATGCCTCGAGGCCGCCGAACGCCATGGCGTTAATGTGATTTTGGAACTGGGCGGGTATTCGCAGGGAATTGATTTGAATCCCGCCGCCCTGGACCTGAACGATGAGCAGGCGGATTTGGCGAAAAAAACACTTAACAATCCCAGCCCGAAAAAAGCCAATAGCGGCTTGATGTTCGGGGCGGGAGCCAAGTTATTCACGGACGAGCAGAAAGAAAAATTGTTCCGACTTTATTTCGACGGGAATCGCGCGCGATACGAGGAAACGATCCGGCTGGTGTCCGGCCGGCCGGCGCTGCTCGGGTACAATCTTTTCGATGAGCCGATAAAATTCAGTTCCGTCTATGGGCGGCCGATTTACAATCTGGTGCGCGAGCTTGACCCAAATCATCCGGCCTTCGTCATTTACTCCTCCAGCATTCCCGCCGGCGATGAATACGTGGATTGGACGGATTGCCTTGGGGCGGATATCTATTGGACGCCCGGCAATGTGGGCCTGCGCGGCACCGTCAACAAGGTGGCCAAATACACCTGGCTACTGAACAAACGCGCGGCGGAACGGGGGCAGGTGGTGTCGGTGATTCCCATGGCCGAATACTGGAGCGGCATCCGCAAGCGGGCGATCCTGCGCAAGGAGCAGTTCTGCCAGACCTACCTGGCCGTGATCCACGGCGCCAAGGCCATCATCTATTTCCGCTGGCCGTTCATCGAGCAGGTTACCGAGGAGACCCATAAGGATCTGGCCCGGGAAATGCAGACGATCGGCCCGATTGCCGTTACCCCGGAGATTCCTCAGGCAATCAGTTATTCGCCCGGTGAATTTGATCCCGAAAACGACAAATTCCCGGATGTGCAGGTGGCGCTGCGGCATAATCCCGCGGGCGGCTATGTGCTCTTGGCCGCCAACAGCGCGTATCACCCCGTGGATGTCGTCTTCCGCCTTGACTTGCCGGGGCAAGCCGGCGAAGTGAAACGCCTGTTCGGCCCGGAAATTTATCAAGTCGCCAACGGCGCCTTTCAAGACCGGCTGGAATGCATGGATACCCGCGCCTATTTGATTGACGCGCCGGCGCTGACCAATTTACCGGTGGCGATCACCGTGGAGATGAAGGCCCATCCGGACCAGGCCGACCAGGTCTATGCCGCGCCGGCCATGCCCGACAGCGGCCGGCCGGGCAAAAAAAACATCATGCGCAATCCCGGATTCGAGGAGGTGTCGCTGCCCGACTGGCCGGATTATTATCTGCTGCCCGGCGGGCCCCGCCTGGGCGTCAAAACCGAAAATTCCAACCGCGGGATTGACACGCAACAGCCCTATGAGGGGAAAAACTGCTGGTGGATGCGCGGCGCGCCGATCATGATCTATGGCGCCTGTTCGCCGAAAGTCAAGGAGCCGACGGAATACGTGTTGTCGGCCTGGCTGCGCGCCGACCGCGACGGCGTCAAGGCGCGGTTCCGGGGGTTCGGCTGGCTGGTTCCCAAGGCGACATTCGGCGCCAGGGAATTTACCCTGACCACCAAGTGGGAACGGTATTGGGAAAAGGGCACATTGCCCCCGGGTTTGCCGGACTGGCACTCGCTGGCCGTGGTGGTGCAGGGCGGGCAGGATCCGGCCACCGTCTGGGTGGATGCCATCCAATTCGAAAAAGGGGCGGAGCCTACCGAGTATGAACCGTAGTCCTCAAAATATCCATCACAGATACAGGAGGCGTTATGAACAAGGCCGTAACATGGTTGATTGCATCATTTTTAATGGCGTTCCATGCTGCGCCGGCGCAGCGGACGGTTTATGTGTCATTGTCCGGCGGCCATGCCGAACCGTATACGAGTTGGCCGGCAGCGGCAACGAATATCCAGGAAGCCCTGAATATCGCGACTAACGGCGATGTCGTCCAGCTTTCAAATGATGTGTATTACTCCACGGGCGCATACGCCAGCAATGCGTTCGTCTACATCACCAATGCCGTGGTCCTGCGCGGATTCGGGCCGGCATCCACTAATACCATCATTGACGGCAGGGCGCCGGATGTTACCAATGCCTGTGTTTTCATGAACAATACCGGCGCTTGTCTCGAACGGGTTTGGGTCAGAAACGGCTATGCGATTGAACTGAATTCCGCCGGCGGTGTGTATTTGCAGAATGGAATGATTTCCAACTGCTGGATCACCGATTGCGAAAACACCAACACCGGCGCCGGGGGCGTGTATATGCTGAATGCCGCTCAAATGACCCATTCGATCGTCAGCAACAACATCAATTCCCGTGTGCCGGGCGACGTGGCGCCCTTCCGATGGTATGAAAAATCGCAGGCCGGCGGGGTGCAGATGCCCGGCACCGCCCGGATCAACGATTCTTTCATCGTCAATAACCGGCAGACCGGCGGCTGTGTCATTGGCGGAATTTATGTTGCCAGCGCCGGCGGCGTGTTTTCCAATTGCGATATATCATATAACAACGGCAACCAACGCATGGGCGGAATTTACGGGAGCAATCTGAGGCTTTACAATTGTACTTTAATCAGCAACACTGCGATCGGCGTCGGCGGCGCCGTGGAAACCCTGGGGTCGCCGGTGTTTGAATATTGTCGGTTTATCGGCAATTCCGCCGGCCGCGGCGGCGCCGTGGATTTGGAAAGCAGGGCGACTATCACCGCGCGCAACTGCCTGTTTTACGGCAACCGGGCCACGTACGGCTCTCTGGGCGGCGGCGCCATAGAGTCCCGCGCGGACAGCCGGGTGCTTGTGGAATCCAGCACCATCGTCAGCAACAGCACGGCCGGGCAGGGGGGCGGTCTGCGTTTGTGGGCCAGCACGAATAATCAAATCATCAACACGATAATATATTCCAACGCAGCCGGTACCGCCGGGGATGACATCTATGTTACCTACGATGATGTGTCATCCAGCAATACCGTGGCATATTGCTGCATTAACAGCAACCTCGCCTTTGCTGCCGGGCTGGTTACCAATCATCCGCAACTGAAGGACATTGACATTGGCGATTGCCGTTTGGCGTCAGGATCGCCCTGCCTGAATTCCGGCACCAACGAGGCCTGGATGTCCGGTGCGGCGGACCTGGATGGATCAGGCAGGATAGACGGCTTTTTCCAGCGGGTGGATATTGGCGCCTACGAGGATCTGCGGTCCGGATTCTTGTTGAAACTGCGCTGAATATCGCGCGGTACGGCGCAAGCCTGCTCAGCCGGAAAGAAAGCGGAAAATGAAAATATGGATTAAATTCGCGGTTTGTTTTTTGTCGGGATGCTTGTCCGCTTCGGCGGGACTGGTATGTTACGACCGGGATAACCGCAGTCTGCATGTCATGGGATATCCTGCTTCCGCGCCCGCCACGCCGGCGCTGCTGCTGCAACTGGACCGGCTGTACGGGTGGGACGCGATCCGGTTTGACGAAGCGCAACGGCGTTATATCCTGGACGCGCACCTGGTCATCGGTTGGAATGACGGCAGCGAGACATGTTTTGAAATCGCCGGCGCCGGGAAATCCGGGACCACCATGGAAGTGCGGGGTAATGTCGTGGTGTATCCGGCGCATATCCCGGGGCAGAATTCCACCTTGCCGACGTCCATTACTCCGCCGGGCCGCAATCGTTTGACGCTGGGAACGCCCGGGAGCGCGGATGCCGGCGGAACGCTCCTGATTGAAAGCTCCACCAATACGCCCCGCACCTTGTATGTCGGATTCGTGCCGCCGGCAGCACAAGGCCAAACCCTTTCCGGGCCGGGCGCGGAACTGCATGCCTACCACAGCGTCATCGCCGCGGCGTTGGCCGGGAAGGATGGCGCGCTGTCGGCAGTCAGCGGCCGGCGTTCAGGCGGTACGCCCGGCTTGCGGCTGGGCGCCGCGCCGGTGCTCGTCAATTCGCGGATAACGGGCGCGGATGGATATATGCTTTCCTCCCTGGACCGCAACGCCATGGTTGAAGGAACGATATTTGAAGAAGGCCTGACGGGGGTCTATAATTGCTGGACAGTCCATCCCATCGCCGGTTGTGTTTTCCGCGGGATGGACGCGGCCGTCCGCGACGGCGGCTCCATCGTGCTGACGATGGCGGATTGTGTTTTTGAAAATAATGTTCATAACTGGAAGCTGACGCATTCGGATCGAGGCTTGACCTTGATCGACTGCCAATGGAATCCGCCGGCCAAGGGCGATGTATTCCAGGCCTGGGACAATCCGCGCACCGGCAAACGCCAGTATCCGTTCCTTGTTTCCAAGAGGCATGTCATCGTTGCCGTGGCCGACCGGGATGGCCGGCCGCTGGCCGGCGCCCTGGTGTCGGTGGAAAACGAACAGGGCGAACTGGCCGCCGCCGAGCCGCCGCGTCTGCGGACGGACGCGGACGGGCGCATCCCGGGCCGGGGTGAAAAAGGCGCGCTGCTGCTGACGGAATTCCTCACCAGGGCCACCGACGACGCGCAGGCGCCGGATCATCGCCGTTATGCTTATACAATCATGGTTTCCGCTGATGGCTTCCAGCCGGCGGCCGTCAGCGGATACCAGCCTGAAAAAAGTTGGGATGTTGTGCAGATTCAACTGGAGCGAACGTCCGGCGGGAAGGATTGACCGATATGAATAATTATGCGCGCAGCATGCAGTGGGGATTAATTTTGTTGGTCATGGCCTGCGTTTCAACGGCGGGCGCTGCGGGTGAGGATTTGCCGCCCCCGCCGGAATTGTCTGCGCCGGCCTGTCAGACAGCGCCGGTGCTGGACGGCGTCCTGGACGATGCCTGCTGGAGCAATGCCGCCCGGATCGAGCGGATGCAGGTATACGGCAAGGACGAGACTACCGACGCCGCGCGTTTCGAACTTGCGTGGGATGATCAGTGGCTGTATATCGCCGCACAAATCCGGCATCCCCGGCCGGATTCGATCCGGCCTAAGATTTTACAGCACGATGCCGGCGTCACGCAGGATGATTCGCTGGAAATCTTTATTGATCCCGGGACGGATGGAAGTTTGTATTATCATTACATGTTAAACGCCGCGAATGTCCGCGCGGAACAGCAGAAAACGCGCAATGCCTCGGGTGATTACGCTGCCGCCCGGCATTGGGATATCCCCTGGCGGTCAGCCGTTCGCACAACCGGCCAGGGGTGGCAGGCGGAAATCGCCCTGCCTTTGAGCGTCCTGGCCGCCCATGGCGGGCTGGATAAGATTCGCGCCAATTTCTGCGGAACCATCTGTGTGCCGGTGATAGACCCGCAGGGCGTGGAGGTATATCAGGACCGCTTGTTGTTTACCTGGTCGCCGCTGTTCCGGCAATTCCATGAGCCGTTCCGGTTCGGGTTCCTGCGCGGCCTGGAACAGATCAAGCCAAAAACTCCTTTTCTCGCCGCCCTGCATGGCGCGGCTGCCGGCAGTTACATTCAGACCAACACCGGGCACGGCTATGAAATCTCCGCCGAATTGCGCGTGCTGACGCCCGGTGTACGGACGCTGGAAATCCGGGCAACCGATAGCCCCCTGGGCGGCGCCCCGGCACAGGTCTCCCAACGCCTGAGCGCCAGCGGGGCCTCCGTGCAGGCAATCAAAATCTTCGTGCCGGCGGCCACGCTGGCCAGCCGGACCGCCAAGCTGGAATTATTGGACGTGGCCTCCGGAGAAATCCTCCAGACAGTTCATGTCGCCGGAACCGAACGATTGACTTTGCTGTCGGGCGTGTTCACGGATCATTCATATTATACCGATGAATCCGCAGCCCGCATCCGCGCGGCAGTGGCATTGCCGCCGCAGGCCATGGCGGGCATGACCGCCGCCGTGCGCGACACTTCCGGCAAAATCCTGGGGCGGGCGGAAAGCATGTCCGCCCGCCCGACGGTGACCGTCAGCCTGGCCGACATCCCGCCCGGCGCGCATACCTGGGAGTTCGTTTTGCTCGACACGTCCGGCAAAACCGTCATCCGTCGCGAATTCGAATGCGTGAAACGCGCGCCCCATCCCGGCCGGGAATGGAAAATTGACCGGTTCAACCTGGTATTGCTGAATAACGGCCGGCCGTTTTTCCCGATCGGGGTGGTCTTCAGCGGCACGAACGAAAAGCATTTCGCCGAGGTGGCCGCGGCGGGAATGAACAGCGTGCTGCGCTGGAATTCCTTCCAGAATCCGACCAATGCCGCGGATTTTCATGTACAGGCGGCCCGGCACGGACTGCTGGTGGTGGAGCCGGTGGATCGTTATGCCGGCATCAACCTGATCGGCCAGAAGGCTTCGCCCGACTTCCCGGCCCTGGTGGATAAAAACATGGATCGGATGTTGTTGGGGGCGGGAAATGTCAAGGACCTGCCTTCGCTCATGGCCTATTTTCATTTCGATGAGCCGGGCTGGGAGCACCAGATCGAGCCGGGCCGTAAATTGTACCGCGCGGTCAACGATTTGGATGGATACCATCCCTGGGTGGTCCTGTATTCTTCCCATATCCCGCCCGGCGATAAATGGCTCGATTGGAGCGACATCGTCGGCACCGACCCATACTGGATTCCCAACGGCGA
>JAXGSX010000171.1:0-7524 GCA_040775225.1 Kiritimatiellia bacterium
CCCCGCCGTCCAGATACACGCCGCCGCCGTAAGTCGGCGATGAGACATAGGCGTGGGTGATGGTAAACCCGGCAATCAGGGCGCCGGGGGCATTGACGGTTTGAAATATCCGGTAATAGGGCGCGCCGTTGCGTTGCACGATCGTGACCTCCGGGCCGTTGACGCTGCGCACAATCAGCGGTTTGCTGATTTGGATCGCTGCGGCAATCAAATAGGTGCCATCGGACACCAGCACAACGTCCCCGCCGTCCGCATTGCCAACCGCGTTGCTGATGGTCAGATAAGGCTCTTCCCAGGAGAGACCGCTGTTGGAATCCAAGCCGTTGGTCGCCACATACCAGGTGGTCTGAGCAAAAACCAACGGCAAGCTTAACCCCAGCGCAAAAGCACCGGCCAGCATCCGTTTCATTTGGCCTCCTTTGTGATGTGTATTTCAAGGTCTTCGCAGCTTGGCGGAATCATTATCCCGCCAGCACAACGCCGCCTGCCTGTTTTCTTGCCGGCGGGTACCGGCGCCGGCCGGCTTCAATGCCGCCTCCAGGCCGGCCAGCCGCTTTTCCAGCATGCGCTTAAATTCCGCTGGCGCCGGCCGGATGTCGCCGCGCTGGTTCAGCGGCGGCACGGGCGTCATATCCTTTGCATCGCAGGTCTGCTCCAGCGCCTGCCGCGCCACCCGCCAATCTTCCTCGAAATTGATCAATCCTTCCGAGAGCGCCCGGCGCGCGCCGGCCGGGTCGCCGGCAGCCTCGCACTCGCTGGCCGCCATCATCGCATGCCGCGCGCGGGCCGTCAACCGCCAGAGCGGCATGCGCCGGTAATAATGCGCCAGGATGCGGCGGCGGTACGCATCCACCTCGGCACGGCGGGGATAAGCCGACTGCAGGGCTTCCCAGGCGCGCGTTGTGGCCGCGACCTGGGCCGTCATGCGTTCGGCGCTGTCGCGTAATTCCGGCGCCGGCGCCGCATTGCCGGCGCTTTCCGGTTCCCCCGGATTCACGTCGGCCATCGGCCGCCGGCGCTGCTTGTTGGCATTCGCCAGGGCGGCGGCCGGGTCCATGATGTATGCTTGCAAAACGCCAGCCTGGAAGACCGGCGCCAGCAATTCGCCCAATTCCGTACCGAAAAACGCGCGGCAGGCGCGCGGCACCCACTCATTGAAGATGACACGCGGTTCGCTATGGTCGCGCTCCATATCGTAATACCAGCCGCGGAAGACAGCGCTGCCCGGCGCCGCGGTGTTCCAGGAATATTCGCCCGAACAGATTACATTCAGCCAGCGATCGTGCTGGTAATTGCCGGCGGCGAGATAGAACAGGTCGCGCGGGTCGCCGGTGTAATTGCTGCCGTTCAGGCGGTGCCACGCCCCGAAATACCCGGCAGGGATGAAACTATGGGCGTAGACGAACAGGGGGCGGCCGGCAAAAATCCCGCGGTAAACCTGCATGTGCTCCGGGTACGCCATCCAACTCATCGGGATGGCCGCCGGATCCATGCCGGCATGCACCTGCCGCCAGTAATCAATGCTGTTTTTGCGCCACAATGCCTCCGGCGCCTTAAAGTTGCGAAAATCGGCATAGTTGGCGTTGTAGGGATAAATGCAGGAGGTAAACAACGCATCGTGCGGGGCCGAATTCTTAAAAGCCTCCAGCCATAAGCCGTACTGGTGCACGCTCCCGCGCCACCGGTCGTTGCCAAACCGCCGGCGGCATTCCCGGCAACGCCGGCTCCAGGTTTCCGGATCCACGATACCGCCACCGTCCACCGGGTGCAGCGCCAGGATTTTAAAACCGCAATCATTGAAAAGCTGCATCACCCGGGAGATATTTTCGCGCGCCAGCCCATCGCGCGACCAGCAGTAATACATGTCGCCGGCAGGACCGGTCTGGGCCAGGCAATCCCAATTCCGGAATTCCAGGCGGTCCGCGTCGAATTTGCCCGAGCCGATACTGGTCGTGCGCCACAGCAGCGGGTAAATGCCGCGTTCCGCGGCATAATGATTCAGTTTCCTGACGAACTCCCGGGTTTCCTCGCCGATGGAACGCGGGTCGGCGCGGGAACTGATCATGGATTCGTAATCCGTCAACAGGTTGATCTTGAACCGCATCAGCCAGTCCAGTCCTGACTGGTAACCCTCAAGGACATTGGTTTCCCCGAAAGTCCATTGCCGCAGCCCGCGGCCGCAGGACATGGCCGAACGGTAACGGTAATCCGGCTTGTCGTAAACGCGCGCCGCGGCGATTTCCACGCGGCCGCCGCCGGCCGCCTGCAGCATCTGCCGCAGGGTCATGGCGCCATAAAGCGCGCCGACGGAATCGCTGCCGATGACCAGGAGGCGGTCGCCCGCCGGCTGAATGATGTAGCCCTGCGGACCGGGATCCTCCGCCGTGATCTTCAAATCCAGTTCCCGGATCATGGCGGCGCCCGGCGCGCTCGCGGCGGTGACAATATAAATTCCGGATGCGCCGGCATTGGCCGCCGGCGCCGCCGGACCCGGCGCGCCGCCCAACTCGATGATGCGCGCCGACAAATCCGCCGCGCCTATCGCACACTGCCGGTCCCCGGGCGGGATATAAACCGGCGCGCCGCTGACCGTGAACCCGCCGCCGGTCGTTTCGTATGACTTGGGCATCGGCACCAGGTCCGGCATGGCAGCCCAAGCGGCGGCGGCGCCGGCCACGGCCAACGCCGCGGCCAGCCCGCGCAATAATTTAAAGGGGTGGCGGAACATATTGCGAGACAATTTAAAAATTGGCTATTTATTCCCTGAAATAATCCGCCGGCGCAATTGCCGCCGGCAGCCCGGATTTGATGGATTCAATGGCCTTCAAACTGCAGATCGTGGCGCGGGCCGCATCCGCCGCCGTCACGGGCAACGGCGCATTGCGGCGAATGCAATCGGCAAAGCAATCAATTTCATGGTAATGGCCCTTGTCCACGGTCGGCAGGTTATAATAATATTTTTTCGCGTAATCATCGGGATTCATGTTTTGCCGCCAGATACTCATGCGCCGGCGGAATCCTTCCGAGCCGCATTCGGCTACGCCTTCGCCCCAACGATCATCCTTGTAAGGGAAAAACCGGTCGGTGACTCCGTCCAAGCCGTTGACTTTCAATTGTAAAAAATTATCCACCGCCACCGTCACGCCGCCGCAAAAAACTTCCAGGAGTTCCTTGGGATACTGATCGCTCCCCAAGCCGCCGGAAACCACGGCGGCAATGCTGCCGCCGCTGTAATTCAGGGAAACGGCATTATTGTCGCCCAACCCGCCGATGCAGTGAACGCGCACCGGCTCGGCATCCAGCAGCCAGGCCAACAGATCGAAGATATGGCAGCATTCGTTCAATATTTTGCCTCCGTTTTCCGGCTGCATCGGCCAGGCCGGCCATAACTCGGCGTTGTCCACAATCCGGTAAAGCGCCATAACCGGACGGGGCCGGCCGGCAATGATTTTTTTGGCCGCCTGCATGGCCGGGGCGAAGCGCCGGTTGTGCCCGACCATGTAACGCCGGCTGGTCTGCCGCATCACCCGCACCACCTCGGCCATCTGTTCGAAGGTATGGGCCATGGGCTTCTCGCAAAAAACATCCTTCCCGGCCTGCGCGGCGCGGATGCTGAGCGGCGCATGCTGGTCATGCCGGGTGCCGATGATCACCAGGTCCACCGACGGGTCCTGGAATACCCGGTCGGCATCCGTGGTCACATAATCCCCGCCGAATTGAGCCTGGCGCTGCGCGAGCAAGTCCTCGTTCAAGTCGCACAACGCCCGTATGTGCAGTCCGGGATTCGCCTTGACGTTCGGCAAATGATGTCCCGCCACAAAATTTCCCACGCCCACAAATCCCACATTGACGATTTTTTTTGACATGTAACTCCAAGCATGAATTGCCGCCGGACCGCCCGCCATTGCGCGCTGCAATTTCAGGACGGCATCGGGATGTAAGCCATTTAAGTTATAATACTAATTAGAATTCCCGTCAAGGCAAGCAAATTAAACTATGACTTTTCGCGTCATGCGTTATAATCCGCCGGAATGATTTCAAATCATCCAGAATATCGGCCGCCGGCGCGGGCGCTGGCTTTGTTTTCCGGCGGATTGGACAGCCAACTGGCCGTCTGTCTGCTGCGCGCCCAGGGCGTGGCAGTTGCGGGCATTGCTTTTATCAGCCCGTTTTTTAATGCAAACGCCGCCGTCCAGGCGGCGCAGCAACTGGATTTGCCGTTGCAGGTTGAAGATTTTACCCTGCAGATTGTCAATCTGCTGGATCATCCCCCGCACGGATTCGGCAGCGGGTTAAATCCATGCATTGACTGCCATGCCGCCATGTTCCGGCAAGCCGGCGCGGTCATGCGCGCGCGCGGCTTCGATTGCCTGGTTTCGGGCGAGGTTTTGAACCAACGCCCCATGTCGCAAAATCGGCGGGCGCTGCAGATTGTCGCTCGGGATTCCGGTTGCGCCGAAGTGATATTGCGGCCGCTAAGCGCCCGTTTGCTGCCGCCCACCCTGCCGGAAAACCTCGGTCTGGTTGATCGCGGACGCCTCCTGGCGCTGGAAGGACGCAATCGCAAGCCACAGATGGCCCTGGCCGCAAAATACGGCATACGCGACTATCCCCAACCTGCCGGCGGCTGCCTGTTGACGGATCGCGCCTATGGGCGAAAATTGAAGGAATTGCGTGACCACGAAGGCTTGCGCAACCTGGATTTAATCCGCCGCCTCCAGACCGGCCGGCATTTTCGCCTGCCGGCCGGAAATGCACCGGGCGGTTTGCGCTTGATTATCGGGCGCAACCAGGAAGAAAACCGGCAGTTGGAACGCGGCATCCAACCCGGGGAGACGTTGATCCGCCCCGCAACCGCGCCGGGCGCCGCCGGTCTTTTAGCGCCGGGCGCCGGCCCGGCGGAAATTTCACTGGCCGCCGCGGTATGCGCACGGTACAGCGATTATCCGCCGGGGCAGCCCGCGGACATGGTGGTTCAGTCGCCGGGAGAAGCGGCCGGGAATGTGGCAGTGTTGCCGCTGCCGCCGGCGGAAATTGAACGATTGCGGATTACCTGAAACCTGAAGGCGTGATGAGGTCAGTATGCCGCATCCCCATCTGATTGGGACAGGGATGCGCGCTTGCCACGCGTAGCGCGTGGGCGCGGAGGATGAAGTCGTATATAGTCCTTAGCAACAAAGCAACTGCGGTATCCCGGCCCCAATCGGTTTTTAAAGCTTTACCCGGAATTTGGCGGCTGATTGCAGATAACACGGCAGGGATTAAACTTGCGGCACGAGATGCAGGCACAGCCCATAGATCAAGCACCCGGGCGGGTGGTCATCCGCGATGATGCCGGCAGCCAATGGCTGGACTTCGCCGCGCCCTGCCAAATTTTGTCAACCTGTCACCCGGGAGAAGTGCTCTCCCTGATCCGGCGAATGGAAGCGAGCGTCCGGCGGGAAGGGTTGCATGCCGCGGGCTTCATTGCGTACGAGGCCGCCCCGGCCTTCGACCCGGCGTTGCCCGCCAAACCGGATGGAAAGTTCCCGCTGCTCTGGTTCGGCCTGTATGAACAGGCCAACGTTATCCGCCTGCCGCAAGGCGGCGCCGCGCCGGGTGACGCCATAAACTGGCATCCATCCATGACGCGCCCGGACTACGAACGCCGCCTGCAGGCGATCCGCGCCCTTATACTTGCCGGGGAAACCTACCAGGTCAATTTCACCTACCGGCTCCGCGCGGCAGCGGTTGCCGATCCATGGCGCTTGTTCCTCCAGATTGCCGGTGATGGCGAAGCTCCCTTTGCCGGATTTGTAGATACCGGCGAGTGGGCCGTCTGCAGCGCCTCGCCCGAGCTTTTCCTGCGGATCAACGGCGAACAGATCGAGTCGCGTCCCATGAAGGGGACTGCGCCCAGAGGGCTTTGGCCCGCGGATGACCAGGCACAAAAATCGGCCCTGGCGCGTTCCGGCAAGGATCGCGCCGAGAATGTAATGATCGTTGACATGGTCCGCAACGACCTCGCGCGCGCGGCGGAACCCGGCAGCGTGCAGGTCGCATCGCTGTGCCAGGCCGAAAGGTATCCGACCGTGTGGCAATTGACTTCCACCGTAACCGCCCGGACAAAGGCGCCGTTGGATCAAATTCTCCAGGCCGCGTTTCCGCCCGCCTCCATCACCGGCGCGCCGAAGCGGCGCACGATGGAAATCATCGCGAAACTGGAAACATCGCCGCGGCGCATCTACACCGGCGCCATCGGCTTCATCGCGCCCGGCCGCCGGGCGCAGTTCAGTGTCGCCATCCGCACCGTCCTGGTGCACAAGCCCACCGGCAAGGCGGAATACGGAATTGGCGGCGGCATTGTCTGGGATTCCACGCCCGCGGGAGAGTACCGGGAAAGCCTGGCGAAGGCAAAAGCGCTGACGCCCATTCCGCGGAATTTCGATCTCCTGGAAACCATGTTGTGGTCGCCCGGCATCGGATATGCGCTGCTGGAATACCACCTGAGCCGCCTGTCGCGGTCGGCGGATTATTTTAATTTTAAAATTAATCCGCGGGCCATCCGAAAAGAGCTGGCGGAACTCGCCGCCGGGATGCCGGCGAAAAAACACAGGGTCCGGATGCTGCTTTCGCGCCGGGGCCATACGCGCTGCGAATTTGTTCCGCTGGATGCGTCTGCCCTGCAATTCCGGAGCGTGGCCCTGGCAAAGCACCCCATTGACCGGGGCGATGTATTCCTCTACCACAAGACCACGCGCCGCCTTGCCTACGAAACAGCCTTGAAGATGCAACCCGGCAGCGATGATGTGCTGCTTTTTAACGAACTCGGGCAGCTGACCGAGACCACCCTGGCGAATGTGGCCGTGCAACTCGATGGAAAAATGTGCACGCCGCCGGTGCGATGCGGACTCCTGCCGGGCACGCAACGCGCCAGGTTGCTGGAACGGGGATTGCTGCGGGAGCGCATCATCCGTATCGAAGAGTTGCGCGGCAATCCGGGCATTTACCTCTTGAATTCGGTCAGAGGAATGCAGCCCGCCACGCTCCGCGCATCATGAACCGAAGCTTGCCGCCCCGGCGGCATTGCCAACCAAACGGACAAAGTGCTTGACAACCAATGGAGATTTTATTACTTAACGCCTGTTGTTTTAATGCGCCATTGCGGAAGTCTTCCGCGGCGGCATTGCATCTCGTTTAACAAAAGCATGTTACAGAATGGATGGTTACATGAAGCCTGGGCGCCGATTGATTAATTTCAGTATGCTTGGAATTACTGGACTCGCCGCCATGCTGTTATGGGGCGGCGCCGGCTGCGAAAGCGGCGGCGGCGGGAGCAAACACGATAAAGCCTCGATTGATTTCGGGGACAACGATCCGAACGTGTATGTGGCGCTGGGCGACAGCATTACCGGCGACATCAATTACGGAGTTGCGCCCTATCCGCCGCGCCTGGCCGGCATGCTGGGGCAGACGGTCATCAATGAAGGCAACGGCGGAGAGACCAGCGGCGGCGGCGCCGGAAGGGTGAACAGTGTGCTGTCC
>JAXGSX010000172.1:0-7450 GCA_040775225.1 Kiritimatiellia bacterium
AGACAATAATCACGTCGCCATCGCTGCTGACGGTAACCGCCCGGGCAAGATTGGTGGACGCATTCGCCCAGTTCGTGTAGGGCGAAATATGCGCGCCGTTGGTGGAAACGTAGCGCGTGGCGGCAAAGCTGGCGCCGGCATTTAACATAAGGCACAGCGACAGGATTGCTCCCATCCCTGCATGATGTTTCCCGGTCGTTGCATGTTGTTTTTTCATTTCTCTGGCTCCTTCTTTGTGCGGTTGCATTTCAAGATGCTGAAATTGCAAGTCCTGCCCTAAAGGCCGGGGTGGAACCCGACCCTCCAAAAACGGGTTGTTTTGTCATTTTGGAGGACGACTTCCACGTCGTCCGGGACTTTTGAAACTTGCCCATTTAATTTGCCAGAATGCGTCATGTTCCTGTTGCCGCCGCCGATTGACTGATCTTCTTTACTTTCCCGGCTGAAACGCGGTCAAACCCCATTCATCCAGCGCGCCCAGCAGGTCGGGAATGAACACCGCGTTCCAGCAATTGGCCGCCGGGATGTTGAAATATTCAATTTCGGATTGATCGCCGAATAGCGGCTTGGCCAGCCGGGCTTTGGCAATATGTTCGTTGAGTTTATTCTGCGCATATTTCAGGTATTCGGGCTTCCCGGTAATCCGCCAGGCATAGGCAAACAGGTTGTAATAACTGCCCATGCGTTGCCATTCGCCGGGATCGTCCTTCCTTATAAAATAATCCGCCCAGCGCACCAGGGCCTCCCGGGCGGCAGCGTCACCGGTCATTTCCACGTAGCGTTCCAGCCAGGGCGTCCAATGCGGCGCGCGCCCTTCCATGTTCCCGTCTTGATTCTGGGATTTTAACATCCCGGCAATGAACTTGTCCAGCATTTCCCGGTAAGCCGGTTCGCCGGTTTCCTGGCACAGGGCGATCAGGCTGGCGCAAATGCCGGCGCCTTCCCGGCCGCCGGCGCGCGGCGGATGGGCCAGGATGCCCTGTCCGTGCAGGAGCGCAACATCGCGCCCGCGGCGGTCGCCGGTGATGTAGTAATAGTTCAGCAAGGCATCGGCTACCGAGTTGTAACAGAACCGGCCGCCGGCGGACCAGTGCGCCAAACCCTTGTAATCGCAGACGCCCCCCGGCAGTTTTTTCAGCCGGAAATCCGACTGGCCCTGCGCTTCGGGCGTGGCATAGTGGCAATGGTCAACGTCCATCACATGGCGGATGTTCGGCACACCCCAGCGCAGGCAGCGTTCGTCGCCCGTGCGCGCGAATTGCAGCCAGGGCCAGCGCGGCATGTTATGGTGGGTGTTATACCAGTAGCGGTAGGGAATAGCGACGCGGCGCTTGAAATCAATCGCGTGATGGGTGTCGCCGAAATTGAACATGCCGTAATCGCCGAGCATATCCCGGACTGCCAGGGCGCCGGCGGCGCCGTCGTCGAAAAATTTTTCAACTTCCGGACGCTGGCTGCGGTCCATTACGCCGAACGGACCAAACACCCGGGTGCCGGCGAACCAGGCCGGATCAACCGCCAGCGCCGGCGGGCGGTTCAGGTAATCGCTCAAAGCCGGCATCCGCTCCCCTGAATCACCGTCCGCACCACACCAGACGATGAATTCATGGGTCTTGGCGACGCCCAGGGCGTTGATTTGGGGCGCCAGGTCGAACGCCTGGACCATCTCGTCGCCGAACCTGGTCACCGCCTTCATTTCCGAGAAGCAATCCAGGTAAAAAGCGGGGTAGGTGAAGTCGAGCAGTTCCCCCTCGTGCACGTTCCAGAGTTGGAGCGCGTTGTCATGATTGATGGTTGCCGGCGTCACCACCGTCCGCGGCCGGCCGTGCCGCGGCCAGAAATGATATACCAGCGCGTTGCCGGAGACGCCCAATTCCTTGGGAAACTGCTGGCGGAAATCACGCGCCGCGATGCCCATTGCGGCGCCGCGGTCCGTGACGGCGTGCAGCCAGCCGTCCGCGCGTTTCCCCGGAGTCCGGCGCTCGCCGTCAAACAGGAGATTCTCGTCCAACGTGTATTGGACCAGGTAAGGCGCGCCGGCGGGGTCAATGGCGCGCCGGCTGTCCTGATCGAAGGTGCAGGCTGCCATCCGGCCGGCCAGCGGCAATTCCATCCCGATGTCCCGGTATTTCCGGGCATTGGAATTTTCAGTGATAATGAAGGTATGGAAGACGCGGATGAAGGATTGATCCCGGTAAAAATGCATGCGGGTGACGAACCGGCCCAGGCGCGCGCCCGAGGCCGCGATATGCCAGCCCTCGGCCCGGATGCAGGCGCGCAGCGGGTTGTTTTCCTCCAGGACAACGGCAACCCCGGGATCGTTTTGCGCATAATAACGCGTCCCGTTTTCATCCTCCATGTACGCGCCGCGCGGGGTATCACCGTCAATTATGGTCCGGCCGCCGCAAAGCGCCTGGTTGAGCAGGCCGAACCTTGCTTTGGAAATTTCAGCGCGCAAGGCGCCGGTATCAACGACAATCCGTCGCGGATTTTCCCGGGCCAGGGGCGCGAGTTCCTCTGCGGCGCCGGTAAATGCTCGTAACAATCCATGGAGCAATCCACGTTGCGCAGCCGAGTCCGGCCCGGCGGCCGAGTCCGGCCATCTCAGTTGCAGTTCATGGCAGGCGGACGGAATGACCGTGTCGAGCAAGATCCATTTCACCGACTGGTCCGGCCAATGGTTGACCGGCGCGGCGTGGAAAGGCACGGCCGTTCCGGCGGGCGTGGTCAGCGCCAGTTGCGCCAGATTCGTCAACATGCCCCGCGGGAAGGGGACGCCGCCCTTCAACGGCAAACCGGCGCAACCGTCATTGCCGATGATCCGCAGGCTGATGCTTTGTATGCGGTCCGGTTGTGCCCGGGGCGTCGTCACGGCGCCGGCGCTTGCTGCATCGGCGCGCGCGCCCATGAATCCGTTCAGTATCAAAGTCATGCAGACAACATAAAATATTTTATCCATATTTCCGCTACTCGCGCGATTGGATCGGGCTGAATTTTAGCTTAACTTTTTGGCGCAGGCGCCCGGCCAGCCGATCAAGTTCGCCGGGGTCGGTCAATCCCTGGACCAGCAGGTAGCGTACCAGGGGGGCGTCTATCCGGGCGAAACCGGCGTGGTTGCGCGTCGGCTGGAGCCAGAACAGGCCGGGTGTTTCAATCAGCCAGCGGGGCGGCGTGGCAAAGGTCGAGGCGGCCAGCAGCAGTCCGAAACTGCGCGGCCCGGGCGGCTGCCCGAACGTCACAATCGTCTGGCAATCATCGTACAGCGGCACATTGGCGAAGCCCGGGCGTTGCCAGCCGTCCGCGGTGAAGACACGGGTCTGCGCGCGCAGCGGCTGCCAGTCGGCCGCCTGGTAAATATAGCCCATCGGCCAGCGCAGATGGTTGCATTTGCCGCTCACATTGCTGGAAAATTCCAGTTCCAGGCAGGGCGAATTCCGGTACAGCCGCGCCATGAAGGTCAAGCGCACTGCCGGCTGGTTCCGGAACGGGGTGGTTACTTCGCGGCTGACCATGGCGGCCACGGGGCCGTCAGCCAGCAATTGAAACGGCGATTTGGTCTTCCATGATTTAAGGAAGCGCACACCGAAATCGGTGATATCCAGGCTGTATTCATTCGCGCCGGCGGCGAAGATGGTGATCCGGCCATTGTCGGCGAATTCCACCCGGCTGTACCCGTTGGTCACTACCAGCCGGCCTTCTGTGCGCTCCGCCAGGCCGGATTGGTTCGCCGGCTGGGCCGAATTGGATGAACTGCAATAAAGCAGGAATTCGTTCACGCCGGCCGCGGCATCGGTTATGAAAACCAGTTCGTCTTCCGCCGTCCCGGAGCCGGTATCCGGCGTGGCCGGTGACGGCGTGACGCCGGCGGACAGCACCTGGCAGGGGATGGTTTCGTGGCGATCCGGCAGCATGCGGTATAAATAGAAAGATGCCTGGCGGAAGTTGGCGCCGGCAAGTTCCTGGATGTATTTGGCCGGGATGGCAATGATCTCTCCCGGAGCGGCGGTATCAGCCTGGAAGGCAAAAGCCAGGCGGCGCGTTGCGGCTGGCTCGTGCCAGGGGGCATCGGCCGGCGGCAAACCGCCTGCCTGGATGGCGATGCGGTCGGCAAACGGCCGGTATCCAAGCGGGGGATTATCGCGCGCCTTTTGCAGCGCTTCCGCAAGTTCCTGCTTTTCGCGTTCCAAATCGGCAATAAAAGTACTGGGATGGCTGGTTCCCGGCGGTTCGATTACGATGTTTTCAAAATCGCGTTCCGGGGCGATAGCCACCGGGATGCCAGCTTCCAACTGCGCAGCGGACCATGGGCCGCCGTCCGGCGCCGGATGGGCCTGGTAGTCCGCCAGGCTGAACACCTGGAAGCCGTCCAGGTTAAGCCCGAGGGCGCCGGGACGGACGCGGATGATCCCCTGCGCGCCTTCACGGGTGGGAGCGACTTCCGGCACCTGGGTTGGCTCGGTGCTGAGAGCCGTGGACGGGCCGGCGGCGGTGTACAGCGAGATCAAGAGCCGGTTGCCTTTGCGGATCACTCCCTGGACGCTGATGTTGCCTTCCGCGGTGACCGCCGGCTGGTGGCGGGCGGAGATGAGTCGGGCCAGGGCGTATCCCCACCGCGCGGGATCGTGTTTGACCTGGCGCGCCACATCGAAGTAAAGGCTGATAACGCGGCCGGCCCCCAGGGGGCGGTCGAAGCCCACCGGAATTTCGCCGGCAAACACAATCGGCCGGCCTTTGTCGCCGCCAACCGGCAGGGCGGCGGCCTGCGTGTCTTCCGCCAGCGGCAGTTGCATATCCATCAGGCCGGCCAGCCGCGCGGGGCCGGCGAGGGGCCGCTCCGCCCCGGGCTGGAATCCGGCGAGTTCCGCCGTGCGGGGCGCGGGATCGGTCAGGTCGCGCCGGCCCACGGCGATTTCGGCGTCAATCACGAACAGGCTGCCGCCCCGGCGGACAAACTCCAGCAAGCCGTCCAGCGCGAATTGCGGGATGGAATACCCCGCGTATTTCGGCAGCAGCAGGATTTTATATTGTTGGTAGAGGCGGGTTTCCCGGACATCGAGCATGCGGGCGGCAAAATAGGCCGAGAGCGTCAGCTGCAGCAGTTCTTCATGATCGCGATGGACTTCCTCGGCTTTTAAAAATTTCCCCAGCAGCGCCGGCGGGAAAGTCAAGACCGCGACTTCCTCCGCCGGGCGCGCGCCGCGCCACTCGCCGGCCAACGCGTAAATTTCCTTGCACTTGGCGATCAATTCCGGATTGTTCACCATGCTGGCGAAGGTCCAATGCTCCACGGGCAAGCCGCGCAGCACCTGGGTGAACGGGAAGCCGCCGAAGTCAGCCTGCAGGTGCATGATGCTGTTTTCCACCGGCATGGGATTCTTGTAATAAGTCGGGGCCAGCGTGAAATCGCCGATTTTGGACAGCCGATAGCGGTCATGGCCCCAGCCCTGGCTGCGGCGGTAAGCGAACGGGTTGACCAGGAACGGGATGCTGGTTAATCCGTTGGCGCGGCTGTACGCGACCAAATCCCGCGAAAAATCCTCGTAAATGCAGTATTTGAAGACAATGTAACGCCGCCACCACTTGTCGTCCGGATTGGCCGCCGGCGGCATCGCATCGCCGGGATAATCCTCATGGAATTCGGCGCGGCAGAAGTCGCGGAAGGCATCCAGGCGGTTGGAATAGGAATTGCGGGACATGGCGCACCAGATTTCATCCCACCAGAGCGATGTCAGGTTCGGGTACTGGCGTTTTTTGGCCGCCAGGGCATCCACCAGGTTGCGCATGGACTGGCGATAGGCGCGGCTGGCCAGGTCAATCCCCGCGTCGTTCCAATTCAGGAATAATCCCACCGTCATGCCGCGCCGCGCGGCTTCCGCGAGTACGCGGTCGAATTCGTCCGGCAGGACGGCCGGACAGGGGTGGCATCCGCCTTTGAGCACCTCGCGGAAGGCGCGATGGCTCCAGTAGATTTCCGTCACGCCCATGGATTGCATCAGGTCCAGGCTGCGCTCAAGCGACCAGTCATCAAGTTTTTCCCGCCGAATCGGAGTGCTGTGGTGCAGCACAAAACACTGGCCGGCGCCGCCGGCCCAGGTGGCGGCGGCATCCGGCAGGGGAGTATCCGCGGTCATGGCCGATTCGCGCACCGGCAAACAATCCTGATCGTCCGGGCGCGCGGCGGCATCACCGGCGCCGGATGCGCTCCGGCAGCAGGCCGCCGCCATGACTGCGGCGAAAATTAAAATGTAGGTGTGATGTTTCATGTAAAATTTGTTCCTGCGTTATCCTGCTCCGCTAAAGCTGCGCATGACAAGCCTTGTTCCGCCTTCTGTTAAATATTCAACTCATCCTTGCCAGCAGCCACTCGCAATTCAAGACTTTTTCCATTAAATCCCCGGTGGAGTAGGCATACTGGTTGGTAGCTTCAAAACCGATGGTGGCGTCCCGCGCCGCCAGTTCGTGCAGCCGGCGCGCCAGACGGATTTCCTCGCGCAAAATTTTTCGGATCTCGCGCAGGGCGGCGGCGCGTGCCGGTCCGGCCGGCGCGGGCAGGGCGTTGCGCAGGCGGATGAACCTCACCTGGAGGTACGCGCTGCGGAAATGCAGCCATGCGCCCCACGCCGCGCGTTCCAAACCGGCCAGTTGCTCCCGGTTGCGGCAGGCCGGCAGGCCGGCCGCCTTGGCCAGGCATGGCAGCCCCTTGCGCCAGCCGACGCTTAACTTGCGGAATTGTTCCTCGAATACCGGCGCCGGGTAGCTGCCGCGCCAGGAATCCAGCGCATCGTAAGGGAACCCCACCATGGTGGCGGCATAGCCCGAGGGGGCGCCGAACAGCAGGTTGGCCGGCCCGGGATTCTGGGGGCCCAGGTAAGCCACCCGGACTGCGAACGGAAACTCGCGGAAAGCCGCGCTGAAATTCCGGAGCGCCCGCCGGATCAGCGGCGCGGCGGCGGCGCCGAATTCATCCGCCGCCAGTTGCGCGAGCCGATCCGGCGCCGCCGCGGCGCCGGCTTCATCCCAGTAATAACGTGAAGCCAACTTCAGATTGAACGAGGGATATCCTCCCAGCGTCCAGCTTAACAGCAAACCGCTGACCGGTGTTTTTTGCAGGTTATCCAAGTGCTCCCGCACCAGTTCCATTGCCGGCAGCCAGGGGATGGCCGGGCATTCCCAGGTGTTGTTGAGTTGCACCTTCGCCGCCGCCGGCAGACCGCGTGCCTGCGCGATTTCCCACTGATCCAATGCCCGCTGGCCTGGTCCGGGATTGGACATGGTGTAATCCGACACGATGATATTGACGCCGGATTTTTCCAGCGGCATGGCTTCCTCGCTGGTGCACATCAGCATTGTGCCGGGCGCCAGGTTGCGGACCGCCCGCGCCACATCAAACGCGCGGGCCCAGCCCCAGGTCCAACTGACTACCCGGGCGCGCGGGTTGGCTTTTAAAATC
>JAXGSX010000173.1:0-7391 GCA_040775225.1 Kiritimatiellia bacterium
CCGGTGGTGACGGCTGTGGATATGCTTTATATCATCAAGGTGGAAGCCCGGCGGGCTGCGGCGCAATTGCCGTTTGAAGATGTCCAGGAAAAAATACGCGACGAATTGCGCCGGCAACAGGCGCAGCAGTTTTATGACGCCTGGATTCAAAGGTTGAAACGCGATGCCTACATCCGCCGGTTTTGATCCGGCAGGGATGCCCGGTGTTCCGCCGTTCCGCCCGGCCGGTTGGCCGTATTCAGATGAAATAATCGGCGTAAATCTGCGGAATCTGCGGATGAAAACAATCTGCGGATGACACTGAACCCATTTCAACACCACCATACGCTCAAAATCCAGGTGAAAACTACTGACTTATGCTCCAAATCGAAAATTCTTGGCATCACGCTGGGCGATCCGGGCGGCATCGGCGCCGAAGTCGCCCTGAAGGCGGTGTATGCCCGCGGCATTGCCCCGGGGACGAAACTGGTGCTGATCGGACAGGCCAGCCTGGCTGAATTCTACGCCCGGCGGCTGAAATTTCCTGCTCCGCATGCCATCGCCCGCCTGCCCGCCGATGCGGAGGAACGGCGACATCTGCCGCGGGTCAGCCTGTGGCAGCCGCCCGCGCCTGGCGCGCACGGGTTTCCATGGCAGCCAGGCCGGATTTGCCGCCGCTACGGACGCCTGGCTGCCGCCTGGGTTGCGGCCGCAGCGCGCGCCTGCCTGAACGGTACGCTGGACGGCATGATCACTGCGCCGCTCTGCAAGCAAAGCCTGGCATTGGCCGGCGTGCCCTTCCCGGGGCATACGGAATACCTGGCGGATTTGACGGGCGCAAAAAAAATTGCCATGATGCTGCTGGGCGGACCGCTGCGGGTGGTGCTGGCTACCCGCCACCTGCCGCTGGCGCAAGTCCCGCGCGCGCTGACCGGCGCCGTCATAGTTGACGCCGCCCGGCTGGCCTCCGCCGGCATCGCCTGGCTGGATGCCGGGAAAAATCGCCCGCCGGGCCCGCTGGCGATTTGCGCGCTGAATCCGCATGCCGGCGATGGAGGTGTGCTGGGCAACGAGGACATCCGGATTATCCAACCGGCGATCCGCCGCCTGCGGCGCCTGGGACTGAATGTCGCCGGCCCCATCCCGGCGGATGCCGTGTTTTATCAGGCGGCCCGCGGCCGCTATGGCGCAGTGCTGGCCATGTATCATGACCAGGGCTTGGGTCCGCTGAAAACCCTGGCGTTTGACACCGGAGTGAACCTGACCCTGGGCTTGCCGATCGTGCGGACTTCCCCTGACCATGGCACAGCCTTCGATATCGCCGGCCGCGGCGTAGCCGATCCGCGCAGCATGCAGGCTGCCATCGCGCTGGCCAACGACTTGGCGCACCGCCCCAACCCCTGGCGGGGGGATCAGCCATGAATCCCTTGTCATTGGCGGATGTCCGTCAATTCTGGCTCCCGGAATCCCGCCATCCTTCCAAACGTTTGGGCCAGAATTTCCTTATAGACTCCAATATTGCCCGGATTATTCTGGATGCGGCCGAACTGACCGGCGCCGATCTGGTGCTTGAAATCGGCCCCGGGCTGGGCGCGCTGACCCGGGCGCTGGCGAGGCGGGCCGCCCAGATGACAGCAGTGGAGATTGACCGGCGCCTGCACGCGCACCTTGAACAGGAATTGGGCCATCTCAAAAATTTGCGCCTGATTTGCGCCGATGCCGTGAAACTGGATTTGAGCCGGATATTTGACGGGCAGGATTTCAAATTAGTAGCTAACCTGCCGTATGCCTCCGGCACGGCCATCCTGGTGAATTTGTTGCAGTCGCCCCGCCCGCCTGCCTCCATGGCGGTTACTTTGCAATTGGAAGTCGGACAGCGCCTGGCCGCGGCGCCCGGCGGCGTAGATTACGGGCTGCTGGGACTCTGGTCCGCCCTGCACTACGAAACGTCGCTCGTTAAAGTCGTGTCGCCATCATGTTTCTGGCCGCCGCCGGCAGAAAAGTCCGCGATGGGGCGCCTGCGGCGCCGGCCGCGGCCGGCGGCGGATATAAGCGACCGTGGTTTTTTCTTCGCGTTGACCAAACAGGCGTTCGGCCGGCGCCGCAAGCAACTGGGCGCCGCCTTGCGCGGTCTGCCGGTTTTACGCGGCCTGCCGGCGGCCAGCCTGGCGGAATTGCCGGCGGTGGCGGGCATAGACCCGCACATCCGTCCGGAATCGCTGGGCGTGGCGGAGTGGGGGCGTCTGGCGAATCATGCCGCCACATTGCAGCACGCATCTTGCGCCGGGTGAATCCGCCGGTAATGCGCCGGGGACATTCAGCGCGCGGACAACTCCGCCCAGGCGTATGGCAGGCAGTCAATGATGTCCATCGCGGTAACACCCGCTTCGGTCCGCTGGAGCGCGGCGTAATCGCCTGCGCGGCCGTGCAGATAGACGGCCGCCCGGGCGGCATCAAACGGCGCCAGACCCCGGCCCAGCAGGCCGGCCAGCAAGCCGGCCAGCACATCGCCGCTGCCGCCCTTGGCCATCCCGGGATTACCGGTCAGGTTGACCTGCAAGGGCGCGCCCGGAGAGGCAACCAGGGTGCCGGCGCCTTTGAGCACCACGGTTGCGCCAAACCGCAGCACGGCTGCCCGGGCGGCGGCGAAGCGATCGGACTGGATATTTGCCGCGGTGGTTTGCAGCAGCCGCGCCAATTCACCAGGGTGCGGCGTGAGCACCGCCGCGCCGCACCGCGCGCCCTGTGTTTCCGGATGCGCCGGAACCATGGCCATGACATTCAATGCGTCCGCATCGAGCACGATTGGCCCGGCATAGTTTTTGCACAAGTCTGCCACCAGGCGTCCGGTATCCGGATGGGCTGTCAAGCCCGGCCCGGCCAGCACGGCGGAAAATTTACCGGCATCAGTCAATTGCGCCCAACCCGTCTCATCCAGGCCGGCGATGGAACCGGCAGCGTTTTCCGGCAATTCCCGCACCATGGCTTCGGGAGCCGCAGCGGCTATCTCAGCGCGGATGCCGGCGGGCGTCCAGACGGTCACCAGGCCCGCGCCGGAGCGCAAGGCGGCGCGGGCCGCCATGATGGCGGCGCCCGTAAAGCCGCGCGCGCCGGCAATCACCAGCACATGTCCGTAATTGCCCTTATGCGCCGCGCGCGGCCGGCGGCGCGCCAGGAATGAAAGGTCGGATGGCGCAATCAACTCGGGCGGCGCATCCGGGCCGCCCGACGCGGGCGGTGGTTCCGGCGGGCGGGGGATGCCGATATCTGCGACGGCCAGGTTGCCGACGTAGTCCAAGGCCGCCGGCTGCAGCAGGCCGGTTTTCGGCAAGGCCATGGTGATGGTGAAATCGGCGCGCACGGCGGCGCCGGCCGCCGTGCCGTCATCGGCATTCAAGCCGGACGGCACATCCACTGCGACCACGCGGCTGACGGCATGCTGGCGGTTGATGAACTCAATCGCCGCTGCCATCACGCCTCGCGGCGCGCCGGATATCCCCGTGCCCAGCAGGGCATCCACAATCACCGCCGGCGGGCTGCCGGCGCAGTCGGGACCGGACTGGCTCCAATCGCCAAACTGGCTCCAGTTGCCGGATTGATCCCATGCCTTTGCGTCCGGCATTTCACGCAGTCGGACACCGGCATTGACCATGCGCTCCAGGTGGGTTCGGGCATCGCCCTTGACCTGCGCCGCAGACGCGGCCAGCCAGACTTCCGCCGGCAGACCGCGCGCCCGCAGATGCCGCGCCGCGGCAAATGCGTCGCCGCCGTTATTGCCATGGCCGGCGGCCAGCAGAATCCAAGGGGCCGGCCGGCCCGGTACGGCGCGCGCGGCGGCGAAAAATTCCGCGGCGGCTGCCGCCGCCCGCCCGGCGCGCTCCATCAAAAGTTCGCCCGGCACGCCGGCGTCAATGGCGCGGCGGTCCAACTCCCGCATTATTACGCTGGAAACAGTTTGCATCTATAAATTCCATCCCAGTGGGTAAATTTTAAAAACCATCTTTGAAAATATTCAGAATACCGATTTCAAAATCAGACAAAAGAGAGTAAAGCTAACACTTCATGGAAAATAAGTTGCCAGATGTAAACAACCATTTCAAACAATTGCTGGTGGCGATGTCCGGGCAAATTGTCTATACATTTTCTATCAGACTGATTTCAGCAGTTGCGACCAAGCCCGGCGATGGACGATTGAGGAATTTGCATTTTCAAGTTCCTGTCCGACAAAGCCAAGAAATGCGACTCGTCCTTTCTCCCCAAGTAGTATCAGTATCCCTGTCGAAAAATTGAGGAAGTTAGACACGTAAATATTCTGACCACTTGCGAATTCGCTTTTGATTCGTTTATCTGTTTGTTCCCCTTCCCCGGGTTCAACGCCAAGCTCTGCCAGAAACAGAATTTCGGAAATCTTCTTCACGCGCGCTACATCCAGTTTGGCGTCAAGTTGTGTGAGCGTTAGGGACCGGTCTTTAACCTCGACCAACAAAGACAAATGTCCTTTTACCCAGCACTCAATATCCGCGCCCATACCGGAGGCTGTGTCAGCCGTGTTTACCTTCTGCCTTCGTATGTCGTCGAAAAGATTAAATGCTGAAACAATGGCCCTGAAAAGAGCAGTACACACAGCTTCAATTCTTTCTCCGCCGGATTTGTTACTTGTGAATTGTCTCACAAGATGGATTGTCTGATTAAGACTAACTCTGTTTGGGGTGGCATAGGTCACTTGAACATCGGCAAGAAGGCGATAGACTTCCGCCAGGACCTGATCGAACATCTTCCGCGAATAATCGGCAGACTTGGCATCTTCCAAGGCATCCAACACCGCAATCAAATTGTCCCAATCCGCCTTGTTCTTCTGTTGGGCACGGTATCGCTTGATGACAGCGGGACATCGCAAAGGATTGTTAACATAGGGTTCGCTGGAGCCACCAAGCACGCGGTGGTTGGCCTGGTCGAACGGCACAATCACGTTATGCGCAACAGTTCTCGCGTCGAATGCGCCCGGTTTCTTGTAGGCCGCCTGGAGGGAGCGACAATCAAGACGTCTGTCAACGCATTTGCACAGGACTTGAGTTGGCAACACGTAATGATATGATTTCGTCGCGCTGGTCAGGCATGCAATCATTCGATCACGCAAAGTAGCGTCACGGGGGAGCAACGGGTCTGTAAAGCTGCCTGATTCGATCTTAGAAATGACGTGTTGCCATCGTGCGTTTAGAAAATCGCGGCAACGTTCAACAAAGTTTTTTTCTTCGACTTTCATATCTCAGAAGTTCGTCCAAAGGACTTCCTGTCGTTCTTTTTTGATAGACATGGCCTTCTTGGGATGCTCTCGATGGATGTGCCAGTCATTGTACAATTCGTCCATTAATTTGCAATCATACCCGGAAATTGCAACCTTCCCCTTTACCTTATGTAGGACTTGACTGAGCTTAGAGTGGTCATTGTCAGTCATTTCGTAAGCATAGGCTTTACAGTCCCCTCGTGATTCATGCGGATAAGGAGGATCGCAATAGAAAAGAGTCTCTGTGCTGTCATACCGTTGGATCACGTTGATGGCGGGATCGTGTTCAATTTGTACGCGCAAAAGGCGTCCCGCAATAAACTCCAATCCAGCAACACTGCCTAACCACCGGGATACCGCTCCGGCCATTCCAGCCCTGCTTGTATTCAGACAATTCGCCCACCTTCCGACTGAGGCGGTTTGCGCCAAGCCAGTCCGCACCTGTCGTGCGCGCACAAAAAATCGGCGCGCCCGTTCAACGTCCGACAGGTACTTCCCATTCCCGTTAGTCTGAATGGCCAGGAGAAACTCCTCGCGCGAAAACGGACTCATGCCGATTTGGTAAAGCAGTTCATCCTTTTTCTCCCTCAGAACCCGGAAGAAATTGACGACTTCGCCGTCGGCATCATTGTATGTCTCAACAGGCGACGGCGCGCGGTTGATTAGGACGGCCGCCGATCCACCGAATGGTTCACAGTAATGATGACACGACGGCAGCAATGGAAGGAGCCAGTCAAGATGACTAAATTTGCCGCCGTACCAGCCAAAGGCAATCATTTTGCGCAATCGTCGACGATTCTCGTCCATGGACCGCACAGTCGGACCGACGAAATATTCGGTCTGGACCGCATTCTCCCGCACCTGATATCGTCTGATTTTGATTTTTTTCATGCTGTGCGAGTGATTACAATACCACCGTGTCCCGCTGTCATCATTATCCAACGAGGCGTATAGACTGATGCCGCTTCAATCTTTTTTAATACAGATTGCCGTATGATTGCATCCGTGTCAAGTTATTACCCGAATTTTGCGCTTTAAGCGCGCAAAATTCAGGTATTACAAGTGCAATGGCGAAGTTAGTTTTAACCGATTAAGTCTTTACAACGTGCCTGACAGGTCAATGCGGATCCCATCATAGCGCTGGATCCTGCAGGATAGGTGCGTCGCCCTGCAATTCTGACCGCAGAACACAGAATAATGCTTTTAAAAGACGTGGGTTATGCAAGCGATTCTCTTGATCCGGCAATCAACGCAACTTGAACACCGTGCCGGCATCAACAAAATATTCGCAGGCGCCCCGGTCAACCGTGCCATACAATATCCGTTGACGCCCGCTCAAATCAATGGCATTCGTCATCCATTCCTGATTGATTCCTGAATTTATGCATGGCGAGCCGCGTGTCAATTGGAAATTGCCGTCCAACGGAGCCACGAAAGCCGGATCGTTGGTGATGTTGTTTTCACCCAGGATGGACGGACTGGTTTGCCAGCCGATGCAGCAGTTCGTAAAGCCTGCGCTGCTGGACCAGTTGTCATAGGCGGATCCGGTGGCGTCGTTGCTGAAAATAATCGAGTTGTATGCGCCGGCGGAACCATTCACGCCGCCGCCATGGCTGGCGGATTGATTATAGGCGATGGTGCAATTCCGGAGCATGGTGTCGGGGGTGGCGTTGATGCCGCCGCCGGTGCTTGTGTCCGACCGGTTGGAATAGATCAGGAGATTGCGGCACTCGACACCGGTGTACACATAGATCGCGCCGCCGGCGCCATTTGTGCACCGGTTGCCATAAAATGTGCAATTGTAAATCCGGTTGCTTAAACCTCCATGCACATAGACAGCCCCACCGCGGCTGTTTGCCGTATTGTCCATGAACAAACAGTTGGACACCAGGGAATCGGTTTCGATTTGCAACGCGCCGCCGCGGGAAGCATAATTATCTTTAAATATACAATTTTTCACCGTGGTATTGTTATAAATAAGCATGCTGCTGGAGTTGACATTGCTGCCGTTCTGGATGGTAAACCCATCCACCGTGCCGGTGTTATTCAAAAGCAATCCCCAAAACCGGCTGTTGTCAATGGCGGTCACTTCCGGTCCGTTCAGGCTGCGAATCGTCACGGATAACCC
>JAXGSX010000174.1:0-7380 GCA_040775225.1 Kiritimatiellia bacterium
CCTTTTTTGAGCCTTTAGATGATTATCAGCCCTTGAAATAAAAGATAACGAGCCAATTGCAAAAGTCCTGACAAAAAGGTCGGGGTGAAACCCGACCCTCCAAAAACGGGGTGATTTTGCATTTTGGATGGACGACTTCCACGTCGTCCGAGAATTTTGAAACTGTCTCTATTAATTTAAGGACCCCGCCCCCGCCACACACAGATTCGTCATGCAACGCAAATTGACATCCAGGAAATGCAATGATACCATGTCCGGCATGGATGGTTAAAGTGGGGATGTTATGAATGCCATGAAACTTAATCGCAAGCAAATATCTGTTGTAGATTTGCATGGCGCACAAGGTGACATATTGTATTGGCATGGCCGGACTCCAGCCGAGAGACTTCGTGCCGTGCAGATTAATCGGCAGGTGGCCTATGGGCGGGCAAACGTTGCCAAAAGACTTCAGAGAGTTCTTGAAATTGCTGAACGAATCTGATGTCCGGTATTTATTGATTGGCGGGTATGCCGTGGGATACCACGGCTATCCCCGTGCGACTGCCGATATGGATGTGTGGGTGGCGGTGGCGCCTGATAATGCCGCCAAGCTCGTGGATGTGTTCCGTCGTTTCGGCATGCAGTCTCAATCTTTGACCCCCGCTCTTTTTCAAGATCATGGGAAAATTATTCGCATGGGTGTGCCGCCGATGCGTATCGCAGTGCTGACGGGAATAGACGGTGTTGAATTTGACCAGTGTTATGCGGAACGCTTAACGGCGGAAATTGACGGGCAAAAAGTTGCCTTGATCTCACGCAAACATCTGCGTATGAACAAACAGGCCGCCGGTCGGCATAAAGACTTGGACGACTTGGAGCATCTTCCTGAATGAAAATTCCGGGATGACTTCCCGAATATTTTGTGATATAAAACGGCATGAACACGCATTCGCCGGAAGCTGACCCGCCGCCCGTTCCGCCGGAACCGGCAATCACGCCGCCCCGGCGGCCGTTTAACGAAATTTCCGTGCTGTTTCCCTTGCTGGCGTTTTATACGGTCGCCTATCTGGGGTTGACGGCGGCGGATTTCGCGCTTGGGCAGGCGCTGGAATTGCCGGAAGGCATGACGCCGCTCTATGTCGCCCTGCTCGGCGCGTATGCGGCGGACAAGGAAATCCGGCGCTGGCTCGGCACGCCCGAACCGCCGCGCAAGGGAACGGTATTCGTCTATCTCTGGCTGCTGCTGTTTCTGGCGGTTTACTTGATCCACACGTTCCACCCGGATTTACCCCTGCCGCGCCATCTGCTGTCAGTCTGCCTGCAGGTATTGGGAATTTTCTTCGGCAGCAAGGCTTCCAAGCATATCTTTGCCGGCCAGACCAGCCGCGGCATGAAGAATGCCGAACAGGAATCCCTGGTTTTGGAGTTGCTGGCCGCCAGGGGCAAGCTGACCCGGAAGATGCTGTCCGATGAACTGGAGATTCCCCCGGTCAGCGCCTGGCGGGTTTTAACCGCCCTCGTCAATTCCGGCGTGCTGGTCAGGCATGGGATCGGGAAGGGCACGTATTATACCCGCCCGGATGCGCCGAAGCCCGGCGCCTGATCCGCTTACGTTTCAAATACGTTTCAAATACGTTCCATACGTTCCAAATACGTTCCAAATACGTTTCATTACGTTCCAAATGCGTTTCCTTGCGTTCCAAATGCGTTCCATATTGTTTTTTATTTAAAAAGGCATGCGATCACAAAATTCCAACGCCCGCGATAATATCCTCAAGGCCATCCGGTTCGAATGCCCGGAATACATCCCGATGGCGTTCCACATCAACCCGGCCTGCTGGCGGCATTACGATCACAACGCCCTGCAGGACCTGATGGCCGCGCATCCGTTCCTTTTCCCGGATTTTACCCGGCGCCCGGCCGTCCAGCCGCATTACGGGCTCAACCAGCGCAAGGACCAGCCCTATACCGATCCCTGGGGCTGCATCTGGGAAACCACGGAAGACGGCATCACGGGCAGCGTCCACCGGCACCCGCTGGCCGACTGGGCGGCTTTCGAGCGATACTGGCCGCCCGACCCGGATCGGACCAACGGCACGTTCCCGGTTAACTGGGAGCAGATCCGCGCCGCCGTCGCGAACGCGCGGCAAAAAGGGGAACTAATCCGGGGCGGGCTGCCGCATGGCCACACGTTCCTGCGCCTCCAGGATATCCGCGGCTACGAAAACCTGCTGTGCGACATGGCCGACGACGAGCCGCGCCTGCGCAAGCTGATCGGAATGGTTGCCGACTTTAACCAGCAGGTGGTCCGGAACTGGTTGAAACTGCGCCCCGACATCCTGAGCTACCCGGAAGACCTCGGGATGCAGGTCGGCCCGATGATTTCCCCCGGTTTATTCCGCAAATACATCCAGCCGGTTTACCGCCGCCTCATGCAACCGGCGCGGGACGCCGGCTGCATCGTTCACATGCATTCGGACGGCGACTTGCGCGCACTGGCGGACGACCTGATCGAGGGCGGGGTGGACGTCATCAACCTGCAGGACCTGGTCAATGGCATTGACTGGATCGCCGGAAAATTCGCGGGCCGCGTGTGTGTCGATCTGGACATTGACCGCCAGCAGATCACGCCCCACGGCGCGCCGGCTCAGATTGACGCGCTGATCCGCGAAGCCGTGACCAAAATCGGCTCCTGCCGGGGCGGCCTGCTGATGAGCTACGGCCTGTATCCCGGGGTGCCCCTGGCCAACGTCAAAGCACTGATGGACGCCATGGAAAAATACGCGGTGCATTACGCCTGAGGGGCGCCAGATCGAACCGCGTCTGCTCCGGCAAACCTGCGAGGGTTGTTACCCGGAATCAGATGCTTTCTTGCGGAAGTTCCCCGGCCTGGCGATGCTGGCCGGGACGGAAATCCGGAACATCCATCCAGGTATATCCTTTTTCGGCGCATTCGCCGGCGATTATGGCCGGTGCGGCCGTTTCCACGGCGGCGTATACATCCATCGCCACCGGCTTGTCTTCGATGATTGACTGCGCGAATGTGGCCACCGGCCAGTAGTCCAGTCCGCCATGGCCGCTTGCCACGGCCTGGGGACTGTAGGGTACGCCCAATTCCCGCGCCGCCAGGGGCATTTCCCAACCAGTGTTGTACGACCATTCGACATCCGACACGGCGCTCATATATCCATTCGCCAGCCACATCATGCCCGATTTTCGCGATAATACAGGCGAAAGGCAATGATCCACCCAACCCTCCGTCCCGATCAGCCGATACTGGTGCTCGCTGCCAATCAGCCTTTCCATGGTGAACCCCGCCATCAAACGGATGATGGTGTCTTTGGCCGTATGCATCAATGCCACTTCGATATCGGGAAACGGGAACCACTCGTGCCGGTAGCTTTGGGGGCGTGTGCCCACGCCGGTCACCTTGACCACCCGATCCTTTAAAACATAAAGCATGGGACTTAACTCATGTGGGACGTATCGAATGGGATGAATCAGGCTCCATTGCCGGCTTTTATGCGATGCGACAGCTTGCGCTTCATCAAATGTAATTCGCGCGCCAGTGCGGGAATCGTGCCAGAAGCGGTTGGGCGCCATTCCGTGCAGGTACTGTCCCTGGAAATACACGGCCTTGCCCAGTTTGCCTTCCTGAACCATCGTCCGCCAGGCTTGCGCAAATGCGCCAAACCGGATTTGCTCGCCGAATTGAAATTTCAAGCCCTTATGCTTTTCCACCGCCAGGACAATCCGCCAGCAATCGGCAATCGAATAACAGAGCGGCACTTCGCAAATCACGTGTTTGCCGGCCGCCAGCGCCGCGCAGATCATATCCGCGTTGTTTTCCGGCTCGACGGCCAGGGAAACCGCGTCAATCCGGGAATCACGCAGCATTTTTTCATAATCGGCATGAATGTCAAACTGCGCGGCGCTGTCATGGCCGGCGATCATTTTTGCGCCTTTGGCGGTCAGCGCTTCGTATTTATCGCAAAGCGCCGTAACCCGGCAATGCGGGCACTTGAGGTAATTCTGCAGCCACATCAATCCGCGCGCGCTCAATCCAACCAATCCTACCCGCACCGATTTTTTATTCAGTTGCATAGCGAATAGTTCATCTTTTGTATGGTTCCTGTTGCGTAGTTCTTCCATCATGATCAGTTAATTGTGACAACATTGGCCGCCAGCTTTTGCGCCCTGGCCCGATCCACCTTGATTCCCAGTCCTGGTGCATCCGAAACCAGGATGTCACCATCAATAATCGGGTAAGGTTCTTTCACAATTGTGGGGTCAAACGCAACATTGTATTCACCGGCCAGCGGGCCGGTGATGTATTGCGGGTAACCGATGTCTTCGCAGGGGCGGGACCCGCCAATCACGGCAGCCAACTGCTGAAACGCCGCGTTCCCTACGCCCAGAAAATACATGGAACCTATGGCCGTCTCCATGCCGGCCGCATCGGCCACGGCCTTGTTTTTCATGGCGATGTCCAGGCCGCCCTGGTTTTTCGGATGCAGGTTGACGATATCCGCCGCCATGTGAACCGCCACTTCATGGATATTCGGCCAGTAGGATTGGTAGTCAATCATGACCTTCGGCTTAACCGCATCGCGGATTCTGCGAAAATCGCGCAAGTCGCCGTCATAAAAATCCTCCACCACATCCACCCCGCAAGCTTTCAGATCGTGGATGGCCGCAATGGCCTGTTCCACGGTTTTGTAACCGAAATTGGAATCCACCTGCAGGTTGATCGCGGGGCCGATTACCTTGCGGATGGCGCGCAACGCGGCTAAATCTGCGGCGCGGTCGCCCCGGTATTTGATCTTCAGGTAACGGTACCCCGCCTTCACCCAGCGCTGCGCGCGGCGCTCCATGACGTCCGGCGCGCCGACATCCACCACCGGCATGCCCGGACATTTGTCAAGCTGCCGGCCGCCCAGCAGCAGGGCCAGGCTGGCGCCCAGCATCTGGCCGAACAAGTCATAAAGGGCAATGCTCAAACCTTCCCGGGCCAGCGAAACCGCCGTGTAATGCCCCATGGTGTTGCAATCCACGTAATTCAACGCGGAACAGGGACCCCGGATTTTCCGCCCGATCAAATTCCGGGCCAACGTCTGCAAAGCCTCGCCGCCCGGGTCCGACCGTAAATCCGATTCGCCCCAGGCATGAATCTTGCCGCTGATCAACTCGATGGCCGCCATCGGGTATTCCTTGTGCACTCCGTTACAATAAGTAAAATCGGCGGACACGTTGATAAAATACAGGTTGATTTGATCAATGCGCATATTCAGGTCACTGGTAAATGCTCCTGGCCTTTTCAGGGACCACGCCAAAGCGGCTGATTTTGCCGGCCAGGCGCAGGACGCGGGCGGTTTCCCTGGATTCATAATAAAACAGGGCATTGGCCTTTTCGGCAATATCGGCAGGGGCCATGTCCTTTTGCAGCAGCTTTTTCAAATGCTTTGTCAAGCGCGCCTGTTCTTTCCGGTACTCGCTCATGAAATTTATTATCAACCTGGCGCGGGGCGGCGGCATTTCCCCGCGTTCCAATTGCCGGTATGACTGCGCCACAAAACGGTTGAACATCATCCCCCAGCCGCGTTTGTAGCGCAGGATATCCGCCGCCATCACGAGATATTCCAGGGTCTGGCGGTTCTTTTTCGCGTTGGCCAGCGCCGCTTGCAGCATGCGATGGGCATGTTTCGCGCAATTATGCGTGGGCTCGTTGGGCGTGGATTCCAGCAGGTAAAGCGCATCGGTGACATTGTCATTTTCCAGCCCGAAATACACGCGGTTGAACTTGCGGTCAAATTGCGCGGGCGAAATCCGGTCAACCCCCCAACTTAACTCGCCGGCGGCCGCAATGCCGGGCCACAACATTTCCAGCGGACATTTGGGCGGCGCGAACGACGACATGCGCGCCCAGATGGTGGTAATCACGCCCAATTGACGAGCCTTAAGCATGCTTTCGCTCCACAGCCGGATATTGCCTGTGCTCCGGGTAAAATCCGCGCCGATCAGATGCGGCGCCGAAGCGCTGACTGACGGAGCGCCGATCATTTTGAATTTTTGTTTCCGGTAATATCCGATAAACGGCAATGACTTGAAGAACAAAGGGTAGCCGGCTGTCTTCAAATAATTCCTTTTAACGCGGATTATCTCTTCCGGGATATCCTCCACGAAATCCCTGATGTTCGGGGGAACCTGCAGGGGTTGTTTCAGCCTGAGTTGCTTGCCAATCCACGCTTTCGAGCAAAGACCTTCAAGCGATGAGGTTGTCTGGTCCGTTGCGCCGTATTTCCAATACATCAGCACTACATCCCGGGGCAGGCGGCGAATGGCGCCCGAATTGCTGTTATGACGCAAAATATCATCCCAGATGATGGGCGTCTTGCCCCGGGATTTCAAATATTCCATCACCTTGGAAACATAATCAACATACAATCCCAGGACCCCGTTGGCGACGGTAATCCGCTTGCACTTCGGGCAGGCGCCCAGCAGGCGCGTTTCATCGCCGCCGATGTGAAAATAACGCGCCTCGGGATGCGCTTCCATGATTTCATCGGCCAGTTCCCTGAACAACGCGAAAGAGGCGGGATTACTAGGGCAGTATTGCGACACCTCATCCGGCAATTCGCGCAAGCCGGCATATTCCTTGTGTTTGAGAATATATTCGACATGTCCCAGGCATTGCAGCAGGGGTATGATTTGGATATGATGCCGCGCGGCGGTTGCCGCCAGCCCGCGGACCTGTCCGCCGGTCAGCGCATAATCCAGCGCGATTCGGGGATGGCGCCGGTAGGGAAATTTATCCTCATATTCGATCAGGATGGTGTTGATTTTATAAGCGCCAAGCCGCCTTACAAATGTCTCCAGATATTCGTAAGTCGGGAAACAACCCTTCAGGTCCAGGTGAACACCCCGCACGGCCAGGTCCGGCCAATCTTCGATCGTGCAGCAGGGGACGGCATTATTTTCATCAATTAATTGAAGCAAAGTCTGCAGGCCGTAGTAAATTCCCGCCGCGGTTTTGGCCTGGATGGCAATCCCGGTTTGCGCAACCGACAAGGCATAGCCCTCCGCGCCGAAATGCCGTTCATGCTTCAGCTCCGGCGCACGGGCGGGTTTTTTTGGGTGGGAAACGGTTAAAATGAAATGGCTGTGGCCCGCGGGGCCAATTGGCAGGTCAATCCTGCCGTTGGCTAGCAGGGCCTCCCGCAACTGGAGGGCTTCCGCCTGGACCGCGCCGGACGCGCTGATATACATGCCCGGCTGGAATGTGAAGGCGCCCCGCCCCGGCGTGTGATGCCGGGGCAAGGGAATGACCATGATTTAAAGTTTGGATTGCATTATTTAAATAAGGAGTTTTGAAAATAAGGCGGAAAAACGGCGCAACAAGAA
>JAXGSX010000175.1:0-7349 GCA_040775225.1 Kiritimatiellia bacterium
GCGGCGCTGGCCGCCGCGGTGCAGCGCGAATTGCGCGCCCTGGAACTGACGCAGGCGGAATTCGACGTGCGGCTCGCGGAAACGCCGTTAAGCCCGGCGGGACTGGACGCGGCGGAATTTTTGTTTGTCGCCAATCCCGGCGCGCCGCCGCGGGATTTGCGCAAGACGGCATCCAGCGGCGAAATATCGAGAGTAATGCTGGCGGTGAAATCGGTCCTGGCCCGGCACGACCGCGTGCCGGTGCTGGTGTTCGACGAAATTGACGTCAATCTCGGCGGGCGCGCCGCCGTGGTGGTGGGGCGCAAATTGCGGGAACTCGCCCGGCATCGCCAGGTTTTGTGCATTACGCATCTGCCCCAGGTGGCGGCGTGCGGCGGCGCGCATTTCGCCGTGCGTAAAACCATGGATTCCCGGCGCGCCGCGACGGAAGTGCATAAACTGGATCCTCCGGCGCGCGTGGAAGAACTGGCCCGGATGCTGGGCGGCGGCGAAATGACCGCGATCGCTTTCAGGCATGCCCGGGAAATGCTGCGCCGCGCAGGGCAAGGCAAGGCCTGATGCGGACGGCGGAGACGCGCGGGAGGGGAAACTTGCGCCATGAAACCATTTTCAACGCCCCGGCCCGGTGTCCGGTGCGTGTCGAAGAGCAGGCCGGCCAGCCGGTCCGCACGGCTCTGGCGTATCACCGCGCCTGCGAGTTTCAATTGATCCTCAAGGGCCGGGGCGTCTATCTGATCGGCGGTAAAAAATATGCTTTTCGCCCCAACATGGCCCTGGCTTTCCGGCCGAATCAGGCGCATTGCTACCTGCCCGCCCCCAGCGGACTGCATGCCAAGTGGCGGTTGATGTTCGAACCCGCCTTTCTGAAAGATCGGACCCTGCAACGATTGGCCCTGGCCGCGCCGACCCAGGCGCTGCTGCAGGAGACGGAACCCGCCGCCATGGCGCTGCTGTTCCGCCAGATGCGCGATGAATTGACCGGCCAGGCGCAGCACTGGCGCGAGATCGTGCGCCTGAAACTGGGGGAGTTCCTCTGGCTGCTGCAGCGGGCCGGCGCCCGCCCGGCGCCGGCGCCGGCGGTTCACCCGCTGGCCCAGCAGATTGCGGAACACCTCGAGCGGGAATTTGCGCGCCCGCTGGACATGGATGGCCTGGCGCGGCGCTTCGGTTATTCGGAAAGCCACCTGGCGCATGTCTTTAAAGGCCATATGCAGATCAGCATCAAGCAGTATCTTTTCCAGCGGCGGATCGCCGAAGCCCGGCGGCAATTGGAGGAATCGCCCCGGGTCAAGACATCCGCCGTGGCCGCGAATGTCGGCTTCCATCATTACGGATTATTCCAGCGCAAATTCAGGCAATGGACGGGCGTGACCCCGGCGGCTTATTGCAGGAACGCGCATCCGGATTGCAGAATCTGACCTTGCATGCGCGCGCCTTTGTGCTAGGATTTTCGCCGTTTTGCGGATCAGCCGACAGCATGGCATCTTGAACAGGAGAAAAACATGAGCAGCAAACTGGCTTTGTTGGGCGGACCGAAAGCGGTGACCAAGGACGCGAAAATGATTCAGAAGGCTGTCGCCTGGCCGATCGTCACGCGCGAGGAGGAGCAGGCCGTGCTGGACGTGCTGCGCCGCGGCGCCATGTCCGGCAGCGAAATCACCAGGGAATTCGAAAAGGAATTTGCCGCCTGGGAAGGCGCGCGGTATGCCCTGGGATTCTCCAGCGGCACGGCTTCCCTGCAGGCCGCCATGTTCGGCTGCAAGGTCGGGGTGGGGGACGAAATCATCTGTCCGTCGGTGACTTACTGGGCTTCCTGCCTCCAGGCTTATTCGCTGGGCGCCACGGTGGTTTTCGCGGACATTGATCCCGACACCCTGTGCATCAATCCGGCCGATATCGAGCACCGCATCACCCCGCGCACCAAGGCGATTGTGGTCGTGCATTACGTGGGCCATCCCGCCGATATGGACGCCATCATGGCCATCGCCCGCCGGCACAATGTCAAGGTGATCGAGGACGTATCCCATGCCCACGGCGGGCTTTACAAGGGGCGCAAGGTGGGTACGATCGGCGATGTCGCCGGGTATTCCCTGATGAGCGGCAAATCGCTGGTGGCCGGCGAAGCCGGCATGTTGACCACGGACGACCTGGAAATCTACGAGCGCGCCACGGCCCTGGGCCATTATGAACGATTTGAAAATTTCCAGACGCCCTACCTGAAGCCGTTTGAAGGCTTGCCGATGGGCGGATACAAGTACCGCATGCACCAGATGAGCGCCGCCGTAGGGCGGGTGCAGTTGAAGCATTACGATGCGCGCATCGCGGAAATTCAAAAGGCCATGAATTATTTCTGGGACTTGCTGGAAGGCGTGCCGGGGATCAAGGCCCACCGGCCGGCGGGGGATTCCGGCAGCACGATGGGCGGCTGGTATTCCGCCCGCGGCTTGTATCGCCCGGAGGAATTGGGCGGACTTTCCATCACCCGTTTCGCGGCAGCGGTGAAAGCGGAAGGCGCGGTTTGCGCTCCCGGCTGCAACCGCCCGCTTCACCTGCATCCGCTGTTCAATACCTGCGATGTTTACGGCCACGGCAAGCCCACCCGCATCGCCAATGCCGACCGCGACCTGCGCCAGCCGCGCGGCTCGCTGCCGGTCAGCGAAGCCATCATGGGCCGCGTCTGCTCGATTCCCTGGTTCAAGAAATACAGCCCGGGCGTGATCAAACAGTTTGCCGCCGCTTACAAGAAAGCGGCGTTGAATTACCGGGATTTGCTGGACGGCGACCCCGGAAATCCGCAGGAAATGGGACGCTGGAACTTTTTCGCTCATACGTGAGGGCCGGCTACCGCCCAAGGAGTTGACGGTGAAATTTTCTTTCATGACGTTTTCCTGCCCGGAACTGGAGCTGGGCGGGGTGCTGGACCTGGCGCGGCGGTACGGGTACGACGGGATTGAACCGCGGGTGGACAGCCAGCACCGGCACGGGATTGAACCCGCAGCCGCGCCCCAACAGCGCCGGGAAATCCGGCGGAAAGTCGGCGCCAGCGGCATCCAACTGTCCTGCATCGCCACTTCCTGCCGGTTTGCCGATCCGGCGAACGCGCGGGAAAATGCCGAGCGCGCCCGGCAATGCCTGGAACTGGCCGCCGATGTCGGCGCGCCCTGCGTCCGTATCTTCGGCGGAAAATTGGGGGAAGGCCTGGGCCGGGCGGAGGCGGTGCAGAAAGTCGCCATGCTCCTGCGGCCTTTGGCGGAGCAGGCCTATCGCCGCAAGGTTGCGCTTTGCATGGAAACGCATGATTCCTGGTGCGATCCGGCCGATGTGGCGGCCGTGATGCGGGCGGTGGAACATCCCGGGCTGGCCGTCAATTGGGACATCATGCACCCGGTGCGGAACAAACTGGCGACGATTGACCAGTCGTTTGAGCAGTTGCGGCCCTGGATCCGGCACGTGCACGTGCATGACGGGGTGTTGCGCGACGGCAAGTTGTCGCTGGCGCCGATCGGGCAGGGTATGGTTGACCACCGGCGGGCAGTGGAATTGCTGCAGACCGCGGGTTATACCGGCTTTGTCAGCGGCGAGTGGATCAACTGGAGCGATGCTTACCCGGTGCACTTGCCGCGGGAAATTGCCGCGCTCAAGCAGTACGCCCGCGAATCGGCGCGGTAATCCGCCGGCCCCGCCGTGGCGGGACAGCCGTCACCGGAAATGTTTGCGCAGCGGCCCCAGCAGTTGCCGCAGCGACTCGATATCCGCCTGGGGCAGAGGACGGGCTGCCGGGCCGAAATCGGCGGCATCCAGCACCCGGCAGCGTTGTCCGTCAATCATCACTCCCACCATCTCGCCTTCGGCGGTGACAATAAAGTCGCCCGGTTCCGCCTGCGAACGGGGGTCCAGCCACAGGCGGCGGGCGACAAAGTTGGCCCAGGGCCGCAGGGCGCGCTGGACTTTCAGGTAATCCGGGGAAGCCTGGTCCGGCGCGGCATCCACGGCGAAGGCTGCCCCATCGGCATGCCGCTTGACCAGGAACACATCCCGCGTCCCGCGTTTGGCCAACTCCGCCCGGCCGATCAGGGGCATGGGGCGGATGCCGGATATCCGCCCGCCGGCGTCCGGGGCGCCGGGGGATGGGCATTCCAGCCGGACCAGCGCGGGTTCGTTGTCCAGCAGCGCGGCGCGGCCGGTTGCGGGGCGCCAGACCGCGGTTCCATCGCGAGTTTGCGCGCTCCAGTTGACTCCATGGAGCGCCGGCGCCGAAGCCACCCATTTCATTCCCAGGTCGCGTCCGTGCAAAACCAGCCAGGCCGCGCCGTTGACTTGGAGCAGCGGCGCATAAACCGTGTTTTCGAATACTTCCGTGTGCGATGCGGGATCGTCCCCGTGGCCGTAGGCGGCGGTGAGGCTGGCGGATACCGGGAGGCAGGCATCGCGCAGATTGGCGAATGGCCCGGCCTGGCGGGTTTCCATTTCCTCCAGCCGTCCGGCCAGGCCGGAGATGCCGCTTTGCAGTTCCGCCTGCTGCTGCTGCACCGCCTGGAGTTCCTGCTGCAGGCCGGGCTGCATGCCTTGTTCAAGCAGCTTGCGCAATTCCTCCTGCAGGGTTTGTTGCAGCGAAGCCAGTTTTTCCAGTTTCGCATCCGCCAGGCTGCGGGCTTCCGCGTCCAGGTCGCGCGCGCCGGCTTCCGCCACGGCGTCCGACAGTTGGCGCACCAGTTCGTTCAGGCGCTGCTGTTCGAGCGCCAGGTCGCGCGCGGGCGCCCTTACGGCTTCGGGCAGACCTTCCGCCATGGCCTGGAAGTCCCGCAGCAAGGCCTGCATTTGATCTTGTTTGCCGCTCAATTGATCGGTTTTGGTTTCCAGGCGCGCCTGCATGCTCGCGACATTCCGGAGGGATTGGTCAATGACTTCCTGCTGCCTGGCGATGGTGCGGTGCTGGGCGCCGATGGTTTCCGCCTGCGCCTGCAGGCGCCCGCGCAGGCCGGCAACCTGGGTTTCCAGGCCGGTTTTCAGTTCCTGAAGCGCGCGCGCTTCCTGCCGGGCGGCGGCGCGTTCGGCGGCCGTCGCGGCAATTTGCTCCTGCATCCGCGCCTGCCCGTCAAGCAGGTCTTCCCGCTGACGGTCCAATTGTTCGATGCGCTGCGCGGATTCCTGCAGGGCGGCCTGCTGGCGCTGGTGTTCCCCGGCCAGCCGGCGCCGCTCGGCTTCGGCGGCCGCGCGCCGCTGCTGTTCCAACTCCAGCTGCGCCGCGCGTTCCGACAGTTGCTTTTCCAGGCCGGCCTGCAATTCCTGGAGGCGGCGGTTGCCGGCCTCGGCGCGCGCGATTTGCGATTGCTGGTCCAGCAATTGCATGGCGCGGAATTCCTCCTGGTATTGCGCCTGCCACTGGCGTTCCATTTCCTGGAGCGCGGCGGGGGAGAATTCCGGCGCCGCCGCCGGTGGCTCGCCGGCTGCCGGCCGCTGGCGCGCCGACCAGCCTGCTCCCGGTCCGCTGACGAACAGCAGGAGGGAGGAAACCAGAAAATCCATGATTACAACAAGCAGCGCCGGTCGCATTGCGGTTTATTTCCCGGATTGTTTGATTAATTTCTCGCGCAAGGGGTAAAGGTGTCCCAGGCGCAAAGCCACGGCAAAAAGAATGCCGACGAAGGTGGAGGCATAGGCCAGGAACCGGCTTACGCCGGCGCCCAGGGCGGAAATCAGGATGAAAGCCAGGATGGTCAGCGCCAGGCCGGCGTAAAGCGGCAGATCAAAAAATATGTCCAGATTTTCCAGTTGACGCAGTTTGCCGGCGGCGTCCGCCTGCGCGTCTTCTTCGACGGCCTGGATTTTGCGGCGGGCAACTTCCCAGCAGGTGCCCTGCAGCAGCAGAATGGCGATCAGGATCACCAGCCAGGACACCATCTGGCGCGGGCTGTAAGTCTGGGCCGCGGCATCCCCGCCAATGCCCGCTGCGCTGGTCACGGTCGCGCTGCCGGCGTCCGCCGGAGCGGGCGTTCCGTTAAGCATCAGCAAAGCGCCAACCGCCGCGCCGATGCCGGCCACGGCCATCCAGTACCACAGGTAAAAGCGGGCGCCGCCAGGCGCCGCCGCGGCGCCGCGCAGGATGCGCCATGGCAACAGGCATACCAGGATGCCCATGCAGAGCAGCCCCACCGCCGCCGATTGGACGGCGGCGGCCAGGCGGCCGGAGCGCGCTGACCAGTCCCGCCATGCCGTCCGCCATGCCGGCGGCGGCCAGGCGGGCGGGCGCGTCTCGGCCAGCATGGAGGCGGAAATATCAGGATGGCGCAGCAGAAATTCCAGGCCGGCGCTGCCCCGGCGCAGTACATGGTCCATGGCGTCAATGCCTGCCTGGCCGCGCCGGACAAAGTAATCCATGACCGCCGCCGGCAGGTCCGGCCGTTGCTCCGCCCCGGCCATGATCAGGGGGCGCGCCAATTTGACGGCATTCAAGGGCGCCAGCGAGGCCATGCGCGCCAGCAATCTGACCTGGTCAATGCTCCGGACATACTGCGCCAGCACGGTGAATTCCGCCCAAGTCCGGCATTGCCGCGCCAACTGCAGCAAGGGCATGATGGATTCCTGCGCCGCCGCCACCGCCGGCGCTCCTTCCGGGGACGAGGCCATTCCTTCCAGGGCGCGCGCCAATTGCTGCTGCAGGGCGCCGTGCAATACACCGCCGCGCCAGGCGGCCTCAACCAGGCGCAGCGCCGGCGCTGCCGGTGGGAATATCGCCGTCAGTTTTTGCGCCGCCGCCACTTGCCGGCTGATTTCATCGGCGCCTTCCGCCTTGGGTTCGCCGGCCAGGAACCAGTCCGCGACCGTGCCCCCTGAAAGACTGGCGAATCCGCCGGCGCCAGGCATGGTTTGTTCCAAACCCAGGCGCGCCAGTTGGCCGGCCGGGGTTTGATCGCCGGCCATGGCGGCCAGGTAGCCTTCCCGTGCGCCATCGCAGGCGGCGGCGTCGGGCAGATCGTTTTCCACGGAGTAATTCAAGAGCAGGATGGCTTGGCCGGCCCGGCCGGCTTGCCATTCCGCGCCGGCCAGCCGCCGGAAATCGGCGGGCGGCAGTTCGGCGTATCCCAACGCGGCATTGCCGCCGGCTTTATCCGGCAACTGCAAGACCAGGAACAACATTCCCCCGAAAGCCATTATGAGCAGCAAACGCAGAATTTTCATGTCATCTCTCCAGAATCGCCGCTAAAATTCAGAATTCCAACCGTTAAATTACCTGAATCCGTGATGAGGTCAGTATGCCGCATGTCTTGACCCTGAATCCGTGACGGGATTTTATGTTGTCAAGATAATGTGCGTACAAACAACAATTTATGGCATTTTAAAATATCACC
>JAXGSX010000176.1:0-7340 GCA_040775225.1 Kiritimatiellia bacterium
ATTTGTAATTCGATCCGAAGGCATCCTGCGTCGCCGCCGGCGGCGGGATCAGAAACAGCCCGATCACGGTGTCGGGCCGCGCGGCATGGAAAGCGGCAATCATCTGGTTCAGGTACAACATCATGCCGTCAATGCTGGCGTCAATGGTTTCGTCCGTCGCCCGGAAATTGTCATTGATGCCCAGGCAGATGGTGATCACATCCGGACCCCGCTCCAGGCCGCATGCGCGGACATACCGGTTGAAATCAAATTCCGGCGCGCCGGCGGCGCCGGGAAATACGAAAGGGCTGCGCCCGCGCCGGCCGGACGCCAGCGTGTCTTCCTCGGAATAAAACGTGGCGAACCGGGCGGCGGTCCAGCCGCCGTAACCTTCGTGGCGGATATCGGGCATGGCGGCGTTGGTGTGGTTGCCGATCAGGGTCAGCGCGGGATTGCCCGGCGCACGGCACAATTCGTACAGTTCGGCGGGATAGGCGCTGTTGGCGGTCAAACTGTCGCCGATGATCAGGCAGGTCAGGGGCCGGCCGGCGCCGGCATCGGCGGCGGCCACCCTGACGCAGGTGGTGGCGGCGGTAATTTCAGTATTGGCCGCATTTAAAACCGCAATGCGCAGGGTATGGTCGCCGGCCTGGTTGGTGGCCGGCAGAAACGTCCAGCGTTCCGACTGCTGGATGCCCAACTCGCAATCCACGTCGAACACGTAACCGCTCAAGTCCGGCGCCAGCACGATGTTGTCGAAATAAATATTGATTTCCCGGCCCGGCGCCGCGTGCACTACCGGGGGCAGGGTCAGGCGCAGCGGGTCGGCCGGCGGGATCGCGTTGGTTTCTTCAGCCCGGACTGGCGCGGCCCCGCAACAGCAAACAACCATTAACGCTGCGATTTTTTGCATCATTTTCTGCATCTGCTCCTCCCGTTGATTAGCATCTCCCAGCCTGTAGTTGAAACGAAATTGGTGTTCTTAAGTCACGGAAATGATGTTCGTCATGCCTGTGCCGGCGGCCGGCGCATATTCCAGGGGATCCGCCGCGCCGGCGGCGCGGAAGGCGGCCAGGCGTTCGGCGCAGGCGGGGCAGACGCCGCAGGCTTGCGCACCGCCGCGGTAGCAGGTCCAGGTATGGGCGTAATCCACGCCCAATTGCAAGCCGATCTGCAATACCGCGGCCTTGTCCAGCGCGGCGAACGGCGCGCCCACCCGGACGGGTGCGCGGCGGTTGAGCGCCAGCAAGTCATTGGCCCGCTGCAGGAATTTTTCCGTGCAATCCCAGTAGCCGTAGCGATCCTGATGCTGGGCGGCGTAAAACACTTCCGCAATGCCATGCGCCTCGGCATAGGCGGCCGCCAGGGCCAGCAGCACGAGGTTGCGGTGGGGCACATAAGTGGGCGGCTGATCGAGTTGCGCGGGCGCCAGTTCCGCCAGGGCCGGGACGGGCGCGCCGGCAATCAGCGCCGTGGCGGCGCCGGCCAGCTGCCGCAGAACATCCAAATCCAAAACCGTATGCGCCGCGGCGCCGGCCGCGGCCGCCTGCCAGGCGGCGCACTCCAGTTCGCGCGCGTGGCGCTGGCCGTAATTAAAAGTCAGGGCGTGAATGTCCGCCCCGGGGCGGGTACGCCGCAGGTGGTGCAGCAGCGTGGCGGAATCCAGCCCGCCGCTTAAAAGAATGGCCAGCGCGGAATGCATAGCAATGAACTGCGGTCGGCGCCGCGCCGGGCGCCGGGCCTGTCCAGCCAGCATGCTACCATTCCGCGCCGGGTTGTCAATGTTTTCCCCGGCCGGCCAACCAGGAATGGCGCGGGCTTGGCGGAACAGGGGCCCTGCATTTACAGCCTTGACTTGCCGGCAACTTTAGCTAACCTATGTTTTCATGCATCCCGTGGAAAAAACCAGCCTGCTCTTGTTCGCGGTTCTGCTGGCCGCCGCGCCCTTGTCCGCCCAATTTTCCGGCGCGGAGCCGCCCGGCGCCGGCATGCCCGCCGCGCCGGCCGCCGCCAAGCCCCGCCGCGCCCTGCACTGGTGGGAACGCCGCCAGCCGGCGGAGTCAACGCCCGCCGCGCAACTCAAGCTGGCCGATCAATTGCGCGCTGAAGGCAGTCTCCGCAGCGCCGCCCGGCATTACCGGATTCTGACCTTCGCCTGGCCCAACGCGCCGGAAGCGCCCATCGCCCAGTTCCGGTATGCCGGCATCCTGCAGCAACGCGGCCAATACAAACAGGCTTTTGAAGAATACCAGTACCTGCTCGACACTTACGCGGGATTTTTCCCATACGATGAAGTGCTGGAACAGCAATACGCCATTGCCGACCATATCGCCACGCGCCGGAAAAGGCTGCTTTTCGTTGCTTACCAGGATGAAGCCGAAGCCATCCCGATGTTTGAACAAATAGTCGCCAACGCCCCGGCCTGGAAGCGCGCCGCGGAATTGCAGTTCCGCATCGCCCGCATTTACGAAAAAAACAAGGAATACGAACTGGCCGTGGACGCTTACGGCGCTTTCCAACAGCGCTTTCCGCTGGCGCCTCAGGCGGAAGCGGCGTTTTTCGGCCATGCCCGCTGCTGGAAGCATTTCGCCGACCGCCATCCCAACGACGCCAGTCTCCGCGAGCAGGCCGCGGCCGCGCAACAGTTGTTCCTGAACACCTACCCGCGCAGTCCGCTGACCGAAACTGTGCGCATGTATTTGCAGGAATTGCAGTTGGAGCAGGCCGGGGATTTGTACCGGCAGGCCCGGCTGTATGACTCCATGGCGCGCCATCCCGGCGATTACGGCGCCAAGGCGGAGCAACTGCTGACCGCCGCCGGGATTTACTATCAGCGCCTGGAGCGGGAATTCCCCGAATCGCGCTGGCACGCCACCGCCGCCGCCCGCCTAGCTGAAATTGAACGCCGCCGGCAGGCGGCCGCCCAGGAGAAAAAATAATGCGATCGAACCTCTGGCCGCCGCCGCGCAGCCTGACCGCGCTGCTTGCGGTTTTGCTGCTGGCGCTGCAAGCCGGCTGCGCCGGTTATCGTCTCGGCAGCACCCTGCCGCCGGAAATCAAGTCCATTTTCATTCCGACTTTCGGCAACCGCTCCGGCGAGCCGCTGGCGGAACACGAACTCACCAAGGCCGCCATCGAGGAATTCCAGAAAGACGGCACGCTGAAAATCGCCCGCATGGATCAGGCCGACCTGGTGCTGCAGTGCTCGCTGGTCAAGGTGGACCTGGACCCGTTGCGCTATGACCGCGCGGATCGTTCCAAGCCCAATGAATACCGGCTGCGGGTAACGGTGTTGTACAGCCTGAAGCGCGGCGGCGCGCTCGAAACGATTGATGAAGGCGAAGCGGAAGGCGAGGCGACCTTCGTCTTCGCCGGCAACCTGACGCTGGCCAAGAAAAACGCGCTTCCCAACGCCGCCGAAGACCTGGCCAAGCGGCTGGTGGAAATCGTCGTCGAAACCTGGTGATCTAACCGGCTTGCGGCGCGCTGGCGGACGCCAGTTTGGCGGCGGCGCGGCGTTTGCGGCGGATGGCGGTGTTCTTTTTGATGATCCCGCGCTTGGCCGCCTTGTCCAACACGGAACAATAGGCGCGGAAAGACTGGCCGGCTTTTTCAACGTTGCGCGTATCGCATTCCGTTAAAACATCGCGGCGGGCGGTGGCTACGCGCGATTTCACCGCGCGGTTGCGCTGGCGAGCGGTTTCCGAAGTCCGCACACGCTTCATGGCACTCTTGATGTTTGGCATAACCTGATCATCCCCCGGCTTTTTCGTTTGGCTGGTTGTTTCCGTCAGTCCAGATTGAAAATGGCACGCCCAAGGAGAGTCGAACTCCTCTTCCCAGGATGAAAACCTGGTGTCCTGACCGATAGACGATGGGCGCAATAAAGTGAATATTTATACGCCTGGAATCAGGCGAATGCAAGCCTAAAATAATTCCGCGCAATCCGGCCGGCGGCATCCCATGTCCCGGCGCGGCGGCCGGCGGGCCGGAAAGACCCGGGCGGCTGCGCCAGCAGTGAGCGCAAAGCCGACACCGGCCGTCCCGGATCGAAATCTTCCTGGCTGACGAAGCCGTAGGAACCCAGCCGGCGCTCCTCCCCCCGCAAAGGCAGCGGATCGGATCCGGGCACCCAGGGAATTCCCCGCGCTTCCGCGCGGCGCAACAAGCGCGGCAGCGGCCAGACTTTGGGGCGCAAGGCATTGTCGCCGAGCCACAATTCACCAGGCCGGCTGGCGCCGACCAATGCCTCCGCCAGACGCCCGCGCCGGAAAAACCACTTGCCGGGCGACCAGGGCAAGACCGGCAGACCGCCGGCCAGGCGCACGTGCCGGATAATATCCCGCGCCGGCAACCCGTCCCAATCCCCGCCCTCCGGCAAGGCCAATCCCAAAACCTCCAATCGTTCCGCCGCGGCATACTGGCGTCCCAGCACCAGGAACATTGCGTCTTCTCCCGCGCGTTTCACCGCCAGGCAGCCGGGTTCCGGCCCAGGCTGGATTTCATATTGCCCGGCGCGCATGGGATATTCCCCGCCGCAGAACACCGCCGCATTCCCGCGTTCCGCCAGGCAGGCCAGCAAAAGCGGCGGGTGTCCATCCGGCGCCGCCAGATTCCGCAGGTTTTCCAACAGGCTGTCCAAAGCCAGCGCCAGGTCAAAATGCGGATAGATATGGGCATGTCCGTCGCCGATCAACATGAGCTTATCCTTTCATTTGATGCGCTTTTCAAACGCGAATTTTGAAGTTCGATGCTTGGCGGCGCATCCGGATACGCCGCCGGGTGACTACTCCGCCGGCAAAGCGCCGAGATTTTCCCCGTTTTCGCCCGCGACGAGCGCCGGACTGCCGGCCCGCAAACGGAAATCGGCGTTCGCCCCGCCATGGCCGACCGGCATCCGCACAAACAGCGGATCCGCCGCCAGGCTGTGGCGGTCATGCCCGGTCAATGCCCGCCATTCGGCCAGGTCGCGCGCCAGCAGCGTGGTCACGCGCGCGTGATCCTGGAACTGGCCGATGGCAAGCTGATGCGCATGCGGCGAAAAGAACAGGTTGTAATCGCTTGAAAAGTTGCGGACATCGCCGCGCAGCAAATAGCGCGGATTGTTTTTCTTCGGACTGCAGGGCAGGTAAAAGATATTGTTCTCAAACCGCGCGCCGTCTGTCCCGGCGGTAATGACCACATGGTAGATATTGACCCGCGCGAAAGTGTTATTGCGCGCCAGCACATTCCGGCAGCGGCCGTTCAAACGCAAATGGTAAGCGCCGCCCCAGAAAAGGTTATGCTCTAAACGCAAATCCCGGCAATGGCTGACCGTGGCCAGGATGCCGACATCGCGGGGCATGGCATCCATGCGGCAATTCAAAAGTTCCACGCCCCGGCAGTTTTCGAAAATGAACAACCCCGTCCGGTCGCCGGATGGCGCGCGGGTGAAGGTAAAACCGTCAATAACGACATGGTCGCAACCATGCACTTTGAGCATTGGCGCCGTAAAATACCCGCCGTCTATTACGGCCGCGCCGGCGCCCTGGCGCCGGAACACCAGGCGCTTTTCCGGCGTGCCGCCCAGCAGCGGCCGGATGGCGTCCCGGTAAATTCCCGGCGCCACCAGCACGGTGTCGCCCGGGCCGGCGGCGCCGCAAGCCTTGCGCAGAGTGCGCCAGGCCTTTTCAGGCGACTGGCCATACGCGGCGTCATCGCCCCCGGGCGCCACGTAATACGTACGCGGCGGCGCGGCATCCGCCGCCGGCGTGCTGAAGTAAAATAATTCGCCCGTATGCTTGCCGCCGCGCCGGCCGGCGGCCACGATCCGGCAGACATATTCCGCCGCGGGCTGCAGGCCGGAGAGGCCCATGCCATGCACTGTGCCCTGGTCAGTTTCGCGGGACTGGCTCCAGACGCCTCCGTCCGCCGGCCGGTATTCCACCCGGCAAACGGCATCGTCGAACGGCGTAGTCCAATGCAACAATGCGGCCGTGGGCCATAGCCGGACGACCTGCGCATCGGCTATCCGGGGCAGCCGCGGGGCGCCGCCGGCGGCGCCGGGGGGTTGCCCATCCGGAGCGATAAAAGCCGTGGGACTGTCCCAGCGCAGGCGGAAATCACCCGCGGCCTGGTTTTCGAACAGGGGCGGCTCCGCCAGGCTGCCCAATTCCGCCTGCGGCGGGCGGAACAAACCGGGGCCGGCGTAACAATTCTGCCCGGCGGCATAGCCGGCGCGGGAATCTTCCGCCGCTTCCGTCTGCGCCTGGCGATTGCCGGCAATCACGCACTCGCGCACTTCCGCGTTAGTGGAAGAGGATTCCAGCACCAGCCCCCGTCCGCATTCAATGATGGTCAAACGATACAAAGTCAGGTCCGGCGCCTGGAGCGCATGCACCCCGACTGCGGCCCGGCGCACCAGGCACTCGCGCAACGCGACCTGCGGCGCCAAGACCGCCACGGCGCTGGCCGGCGGCGGGGCAGCAGCCGGCGAGCGGCTGCCGTCAATGGCGAATCCGGCCAACTCCACATGCGCCGCGCGGATTTCAGCCGCCGGCAGGATGGCCTGTCCCCGTGCATAAGAACGGATCGTCACCGGGGCATCCGCCGTGCCGCCGCGGTCCGCCTTCAGCGTTTCCGCATAATGCCCCGGCAGCACATAGAGCGCATCGCCCGGGCGCAATGCCATAACGGCCCGCCGGAAAGTCCTGAATGCCAGACGTTCCGAGGCGCCGGCGGCGGCATCGTCGCCGGCGGGGCCGACGTAATAAACGCCGGTGGTTTGCCGCGGCGCCGGGCCGCGGTCATAGCCGTTCAGGCCGGCGCCGCGCAGCGGGCTGTCGGATTGCAGCCGGTAATCATGCCAGGCGGGCGCGGCAAACCGGGCGGCCTGCATGGCTGCCGCATCGCCATACCCGCCGGCATTGTTGATGAACGCGCGATCGGGCGCCGCCCAATCGCCGCCGGCGCCGCCCGGTCCGAGCGGCGCGCCTTCCCAGGCCACAGCCGGCCCGATCAGGTTATTCCGCAGCACGACGCGTGTGTCGGGCGTCAAGCCGCGGGTGCCGGTGCAGTACAAGCCGTAAAACACATTGCCCTGGACAACCGCGCCCGGCGATACCGGTTTCCACTCACTGCCGTCATGGCCCGCCACCACGTTGTCAACCAGGTGGTTGCGCGCGGCGTCAAGCGTACCGCCGTAATTGGCCAGAACGCCCCCGCTGGTCCAGGTCCGCGCCCGGGAGGAAGGGGATCGGACATGCACCAGGTTGCCCTGGATCAGGTTATCGCGGGCGCTCTGCGTAAAGCAGGCGCCGCGGAAGCCGCCGCTGACAAACACATTGTTCCGCACCAGGCAGCGTTCGGCGCCGACGGTCAGC
>JAXGSX010000177.1:0-7326 GCA_040775225.1 Kiritimatiellia bacterium
GGCGCTCGGCCGCCAGTTGCCGCGCGCGCTCGGCCAGCCGCCGCCCATCCTCGGGATTTTCCATCAGGGCCCGCATGCCCTCGGCCAGCGCCGCCGGCTCCGACGCCGCCAGCCGCGCCGCGTTGGCCGTCAGCGCCTGGGTATGCGTCGGCAGGTCGGTGGCCAGGATCGGCCGGCCCGAGGCCATGTAGGAGTAAATCTTCATCGGGGTGTTGTTGCCGCGGATGCGCGGGGAAACCAAAGCGTCCGCGGCCTGGAACAGCGCCGCCATCCGGGCCACCGGTTGCGGCCCGGTGAAAACCGTTTGCCGGCCGATGCCCAAGGATGCCGCCATCCGCCGGTAGCGTGCAATGTCGGCCGCTGCGCCGCCCACGATGGCCAGGCTTGCGCCGGCGGCGCCGCCGTCCCGCGTTAACCGGGCAAATGCCTCCAGCAACAGGTCTATGCCCTGGTATCTTTCCAGGTTGCCGATGTACATGAAACAATAGCCCGCTATCCCCAGTTCACGGCGCAAGGCTTCGCGGTTGTCCCCGGGCGCCGGCGGCTCCCCGAATTCCAGCAGCGAAACATCCCGCAGTAAAAACACCCGCCGCGCCTTGTAACCGGCGGCCAGTTTGGCCAGCGCGTCGCAGACGGCCACCACCGCCAGCGCCTGGCGCACGGCGGCGCCTTCCATCCGGCGCATGGCCGGCGCGATCAGCCGCAGCGCGGGATATTTTTCCACCAACTGCGCGGGCATGGAGGAATCCATGTCGCAGACATAGGGGATCCCCAGCCGCTTTTTGAGCAGCATGGCTATAAAAACCGATTCCTCCACGGCGTGGACGAGTTGATATCCGCCGCGCGCCGCCAGGCGCCGGGCCTTGGCCAGCAGCCATAGGTCGCAAATCAGCTTGCGGATGGAAAACCCCGGCGGGACGTCGCGGATGCCGTGGATGCGCGGAATGCGGTGCAGCGTTATGCCGGGATAGGCGACATCCGTCCCGAGGTGGTAGGTTACGACGTCTACCCGGTGGCCCTGCTCCGAGAGCGCGTGCAGCAGCAGGTTGACCGCGATGGGCGTGCCGCGTTCCCGGTAGAAGGGATGGGGAGCAAGCAACAGTATTTTCATCCCGGATTTAGGTTCATTGCCGGTTGCGTTCATGCGCGCCGAGTTTTTTGCGCCAGCGGCTGTAGCCGACCAACTGGTCGGTCAGGAATGTGATCATGTATTGCAGCGGCACGCCGGCCACGGTCGGACGGCATAGCCGGTCGCATTTGCGGCAGAGGCTGAGGGATTGAATGTCCGTCTTGAACCGCCGGCGCAGGTCGCGGTAAGGCGCGTCATTCCAGATTTCGCGCAGTGATTTTTCCCGGGCATTGCCCATGTTCATGGCCGCGAAGAAATCCTGGGGGCAGGGTGTGACCGTGCCGTCGTAACAGACGACCATGGCGTACCAGGGGAAGGTGCAGGCGTTCAACGCCGGCGGTTGCGCGCATTCCGGCGCCGATTCCTCGGCCCAGACGTATTCCTGCTTTTCGATGATTTCATCCACGCCCGCCGCCAGGAATCGGGCGCGGGTGGCGGCGGTTTCCGTCGTCTCGGCGTTCAAGGCCGGATTGTTGAACCGTATTTTTTCGATGACCAGGTACGGCCGGCGCAGGCCGCGCTTGCGCCGCTCCTCGGCCAGTTGGGCGATGCCGGCGACGGTTTGCTCGAAGTTGGCGCCCTGGCGGATTTGCTCGTAGGATTCCCTGGCGAAACCGTCCACGGAAAACGACACCAAGTCCGGCCCGGCTTCCAGCAGTTTGGCGATGCGTTCCGGCGTCAGCAGCGTGCCGTTGCTGTGAAACCGGGTGCGCAATCCCCGTTCGCGGGCGTACTTGATCATGTCGTACAGCGCCGGATTGAGCAGCGGCTCCCCGCGGTGGTGCAGGTAAACATCGCCGGCGAAGGCGGAACATTCGTCAATGATCTTGCGGAACAGGGCGAAATCCATCAGGCCCTTGCGCGCTGCCGGCATGTTCCGGTTGGGGCACATGATGCAGCGCAGGTTGCAGCAACTGGCCGTCTCGATCCAGAGCCGCAGGGGCAGGCTGCGCAGGCGTTCCCGGCGCAGCCGGTATTCCCCCAGAATCACGGCCATCCGCCAAAGTTTTTCCGGCAGATGCATGGCAGTCTTATTCGAGCGCTTCGCCGACCTGGAACCGGGCAAACCGGCGTAGGACGATGGCGTCGCCCGTCTCCTTGTTCTTCAGTTGCAGCAGTTGCCCCACCTTCTGCTCCTGGTCGCGGACGAACGGCTGTTCCAGCAGGCAGACTTGCTCGTAAAACTTGTTCATCTTGCCGTCCACGATTTTTTCGATGATATTGGCGGGCTTGCCCTGCACCTGCTTGGCGAAAATCTCGCGCTCGGCGGCCACTACCGCCGGCGGGACGGCGGCGCGGTCCACAAACCGCGGACTGGAGGCGGCGATATGCATGCAGATATCTTTCAGCAACTCCCCAAGCGTCGCCGCCGTTTCCGCCCGGCCGCAGGCAGCCTCCAACAGCACGCCGATCGAACTGCCATGGTGGATGTAGGACGCCACCAGGCCCGGGCCGGATGCCTGGAACCGCAGGTTGCGGCGCACGACGATGTTTTCCCCAATTTCCGCGATTTTGGCCACGATCTCGGTTTTGCACGTCTCCGCCAACTGGCCGTCGGCGCCGGCTGCCTTGACCGCCAATTCCTGTACGAAAGCGCGGAATCCGTCATTTTTGGCGACGAAGTCGGTTTCGCAATTCACTTCCACCAGGCTGCCGGTTCGGCCGTCATCCATAATGGCCGAAGCGATTACGCCCTGGTTGGCCGCGCGGCCGGACTTCTTGGCCGCGATGGCCATGCCGCGTTCCCGGAGCAATTTGATGGCCGCCGCCTTGTCGCCCTTGGCTTCCACGAGGGCGCGCTTGCATTCCATCATGCCGACGTTCGTGGCGTCGCGCAGTTCCTTGACCAATGCTGCTGAAATTTCCATGGTATGCTTCCTGTCTGTGCTGTTTTAATGCCAGTAACTGGCTGGATAATATTCAATGTTTTGGTAGGGCGGTCAGTCCCTTGACCGCCTGCCCCTTAGCGAGGACGGTTTAGGGTCGCCCGGCGCCTGGATCAACCGGCCGGTTTTGCCGGCGCGGTCGCTGCCTTCTCCGCGGCCGGCTTGGCGGCGTCAGACTTGGCGTGCGGCTTGGCCGAGGCTTTGGCGGGTGATTTTTTGGCCCCGGCTTCCGCCGTCCGCGACTCACCCCTGCCGGGGGCGCTGCGCCGCGGCCGGCGGTCCCCGCCGCGCTCCCCTTCGCGCCGGCCGCGCGAGTGCGGCCGCGCTTGTTCCGATTTGGCGTCCGCGCCGGATGCGGCGTCGGAAGCGCCGCTCGCGGCGCGTTCCTTGGCCCGGGCTTCCTGTGCCGCCTGGCGCTGGGCGGCGCCCGCGGCGTATTCGGCGGAAGCCTGGACAATGGCGTCGGCGATGACATTCAGCACCAGGCGCACGGCCCGGGAGGAATCGTCGTTGCCGGGGATCGGGTAAGCGATCGGGTCCGGGTCGCAATTCGTGTCCACGGTTGCCACCACGGGGATGCCCATCCGGTTGGCTTCCTTGACGGCGATGGTCTCGCGATTGACGTCAATCACGACCATGGCGCCGGGCATGCTGTCCATTTTGGCCAGCCCGCTGAGGAATCTCTGGTGGCGTTCCAGTTCGTGGCGCAGCCGGGAGACTTCCTTCATGGGCATGTTTTCCATCGCGCCCTTTTGCTCCAGCGCTTCGATTTCCTGCATGCGTTTGATGCTGACGCGGATATTGCGGTTATTCGTCAGGGTGCCGCCCAGCCAGCGGTTGTTGACGTAATGCTGGCCGCAGCGTATGGCGGCTTCCTTGACGGCTTCCTGGGCCTGTTTCTTGGTGCCCACGAACAGAATGCCGCGGCCTTGCGCCGCGGCTTCGTAAACAAACTGCTGGGCTTGCTTCAACTGGGCCAGGGTCTTGGTGAGATCAATGATGTAGATGCCGTTGCGCTTGCCGAAGATAAACCGCTTCATCTTCGGGTTCCAGCGCTTGCTCTGATGTCCGAAGTGCATGCCGGCATCGAGCAGTTCTTTGATTCCGATGTTGACGACTTCCTGATTGGACGACGCTGCTTCAGCCACAACTACCTCCTTGGTTGGTTCCCTGTCGGGAACAATCCGCTTTGGCCGATCCCGGTGGCGGGGACGGCGCTCGCTTCCGGCCCGCCGTTGCGGGCGTGTTGGTTTCAGGCGGCGCGGGCTGATACTCCGCCGCGCCGGGTGCCTGCCGCCACGGCCGGCCCCGGGTCGCCTTGAAATTCACAAGCGTATCAGTACCGCCGAGCCAAGGCAAGCACAAAAGCGCAAAAATAATGCTTGACATATGGCCCGTTTTTTTGAACCATACCGTGAAGTTTGTATTGCCGTGTACCGCGCGGCTGGGGGACTGCCGCGGCTGAGCTCGGCTTTTTCAACAGAAGGAGTAAGGGTTATGAAGCGCCTGTTAATTTCAGCGGTCGGTATGGCGGTGGGGGTTGCGTTTTTGACGGGTTGCTCGACTACACCCAAGGCTGTCAAGCCCGCGCCCGCGCCCGAACTTAAGCCGACGGCGGCCACCACCGGCGATTTGCAATTCACCGAAGAAATTTATGCCACGGTGACCGCGGATCAACTCTTTGCGATGGACGGTAAAAATTACAAGGTGACCGATATTCCCAAGGTTTTGAAACAGAAAAAGGTCAGCCAGTACATCACCATCGTGGTGGACGCGACCTCGAAAATGAAGCAGGAAACGCTGGCGCAACTGTTGCAGGTGCTGGTGGATAACGATTACCTGGTGGTGGTCGGCGAGGAATCCAAGTACGCCGATACGCCCGTGCCGAAAAAATCATAATCTGATTTTATCGAACGGCATGCGTGCCGACGCGCGCAGGCCGGAGTGGTTCGATTGAGCGCCCTTCCCTGGCCGCGGCGTATGCCGCCGGCCTGCGAAGGGCGCATTGTTTTCCGGGGCTGGTTCGTTGCTTCCCCGGATCAGAATATCTTAAATGTAAGGCCTCAATCAGTGTGAAAAAAACCGAGTGGAAATTTCCCCTGCCGCGCCCGCATTGCGGCGTGGCGATGGGCAATGGATGTTTCGGGGCGTTGGTCTGGGGGGCCGGCAGCCGGCTGTCACTGACGGTCAACCGCGCAGATTGCTGGGACCGGCGCGGCGGCGAATTGATTGCCGAGGGCGTGGCTTACGGCAAGATGTGCGCCGCCTACGATCCGGATCATCCGGAAAAACTGGCGCCGGTGTTCCGGCCCCAGGCCGTGGACCGCCCGGCCGGCTGGTTCCGTTCCACGCGCCTGCCGGGCGGCCGGTTCGAATTGGATTTCGCGCCCGAAGTTGTTTTGGATAAAGCCAGCCTGGATTATCTTCAGGGCGAATTGACGGTGGAATGCCGGGTCGGCCGGCGCGCGGCGCGCTTGCGGCTGGTGATGAGTCCCGGGCGGGATCTTTTGGCGGTGGACGATCCGGAGCAATTGATCAAAACCGTCCGCGCGCGGCCGGGGTGGGAGTGGGTGGCGGCGGAATTACAGGCGGGCGGCTATGCCGCGCCGCAACTGCTGGACGCGGCGGACGAGTGCGGCTGGGCGCAGCCTTGTCCCGCCGACCCGGCGCTGGCGGCGTTGATGCGCAAAACCGGGACGGTCTGGACATGCAGCCTCAAGGTGGGCGACGATGCCGCCGCCGCGCTCTCCGCCGCCCGCGCCGTCTGCGCGAATTTTACCAGCCAATCCCTGGTCGAATTGCGTCGGGAGGCGCGGGAATGGTGGCGTCATTACTGGCGGACGGCGCCGCGGGTCCGGCTGCCGTCCGGCTTTTATAACACGTTTCTAAATTACGCGTTGTATAAATTCGCCTGCGCCACCAGCCCCGCCGGCGGCGTCCCGGCCGGTTTGCAGGGGCCGTGGATCGAGGAATACCAGACCGCGCGCTGGGGCGGCGACTACCATTTTAACGTCAATATCCAGCAAATTTACACCGTCGCCTTCCCCGCCAATCATCCCGAGCATCTCCTGCCGCGGTTCGATATGCTGGAGTCGGCGCCGTTTCAAAAAGTCATGCGGCGGCACGCCCGCATCCTCGTGGGCATTGACGATGGCCTGGCTCTGACGCATACGACCAACGACCGCGGCGCCGCCGTGGGCGGGGTGGGCGGGCCGGGCTGTGTGCTGGACCATGCGGCGCTGGGCTGGCTGGCCCAGCTTTACTGGCTGTATTACCTTTACACCGGCGATGCGGAGTTTTTGCGCGCCCGCGCCTGGCCGTTCCTGCGCGGCGTCATGCGGACGTATGAAGCCATGTTGACGGAAAAGGATGGGCGGTTGCATCTGCCGCTGGGAATTTCCGCCGAATACCGCAACCACAAGGGGCATACCTGTGGCCCCAATCCGTCCTACCAGTTGGCCTGCGCCCACATGCTGGCCCAGGCCCTGCTCGCTGCCGCGGACGTCCTGGGCGAACCGCCCGCGCCGGCCTGGCGGGCCATCGAGCAAAAATTGCCGCCTTACACCCTGATCGGCGACCTGAACGAGCGGCGGATTGCCGTTTGGGAAGGGCAGGACCTGGATATCTGCCACCGCCATCACTCGCACCTGGCGTGCATCTATCCCTTTGATTCGCTGGGCGCGGCGGCGTGGGACGATCCGGCCGTCCGGGCAGTGGTGGATAATTCACTGGATCACTGGATTTTAAAAGGCATGGGCCAGTGGAGCGAATGGTGCATGCCCTGGGCGGCGATCATTCAGGCGCGCCTGGAATTGAACGAGGCGCCGCTGGCCATGCTGGAGACCTGGCGTCGCTTGTTCGTCAACGAGGGCCTGGCCACGGTTTATCTGCCGAAATTCCGCGGCATTTCCGCCCACCGGCGCGCCGACATCCTGCAGCCGCGCGAGCAGAACGAGATCATGCAGTTGGACGGCACGATGGCTGCCGCCACCGCCCTGTATGAATTCATGGCGCATACGCATGCCGGTCTGACGCGCATTTTCGCAGGCGTGCCGGCGGAATGGCGGCATGTGTCGTTCAAAAACATCCGCCTGCCCGGCCCGTTGCTCGTCAGCGCGGTCCGCAAGGATGGCGCGGCCACGCAGGTTAAAATTTTTGCGCCGCAGGGCGGCGCCATCCGCGTGGCCGTGGCCGGCCGGACCCGCATGCAGTTGGCCGGCCGGGGCCGGCCGGCCGCCGCCGGGAATCTGCCGGGGCGAATCCACCTGAGCCCCCGCGAATCCGTCTGGCTGCGGGGGCGGTGGGGGGGGA
>JAXGSX010000178.1:0-7324 GCA_040775225.1 Kiritimatiellia bacterium
AGTTACGCTGGCTCAGATGGACTAAGGAACAAATTATACAATTGCCTGATCGTGAGCAATACGGCTGACAACGGCGCCGGCGCCTGCCAGGGTTACAATACGCTCGTCAACTGCACGGTGGTTGGAAATTCCTCCAGTAACGCACCCGGCATCTACGGCGACATTGCCGCCACGAACTGCATCATCCTGAGCAACACGATCAACGGGGTCGAAAGCAATTACAACCTGACGGGGGCGGGAATTCTGAGCTACTGCCTGACAAGCCCTGATCCCACGGGGCAGGCTTACGATGGCGGTGGGAACCAAACAGGCGATCCGCTTTTCAAGTCGCCCGACACTGGCGATTACCATCTGACTGCCGGCTCGCCCGGCGTTAATGCGGGCACGAATCAGGCTTGGATGGCCGGCTTCGTGGATCTAGATGGCCAGCCGCGCGTGGATAACGTGGTGCGCCGGGTTGACACGGGGTGTTACGAGTGGATGCCCGCCATATCAATCTTTAATATCCGGTAAACTGACGCGTGCGGCCATCCGCCGGCGCATGCCGTTCAGGGGCCGGTGGCAGGACTAGCCGCGCCCCGTTCCGCCAGGGCGGCGCGCACGGCTTCCAGGTAGCGCGTGCCGTGCCGGGTGTCCGGCTCAAGGTAGCTGCCTTCGGTCCATTCGTTCCAACTGTTGACGGTGACCAGGCGCGGCGTCAGCCCGCCCTGGTCCGCGAACTCCAGCGCCCGGCCCAGGCAGGCTTGGAAAAGGGCTGGTGTGCCGCCGGTGACGATGCTTTCCTGCAGCGCCCGGTACCGCGGGTTAGTGTCCCAGCCGACGGACACATGCGGGAAATATGGTATGGAAAATTCCCGGGCCACCTGCGGCCAGGCGGCCATGCCGGCGGCGGACCAGGCGCGGTAATCGCCGCGTGCGCGGACGTAATGCGCCCACTGGTAATGGGTCAGGCTGTCGAATCCCAGTTGCTGGAGCGTGGCGTTTTGCGTCGGCACGCTCCCGCCGCCCGCCGGATCGGGCGCGGCGGGCACGCTACGCCAGAGGATGGCCTGGAGATGCAGTCCCGGGAAGCCCGCGGCGCGCGCGCGCCGCCGCAAACCGTCGAGCGCGGCCCGGGTGTTTTCCAGTCCGCCGAGCCCCGCCATCAGCGTGCCGACATCGTAAATGGAAAGCACCGGTTTGCCGTCAATTTTGTAGTAGGCCGACTGGCGGAAAAATTTATCCAGCAGGCGTTGCGTGGCGGCTTCAAACGCCGGCGCATCCACCGTACCGGGCCAGATTGTCCGGTGCTCGTGGGAATGGGGGAGATCCCAGAGCGTGGTGGCGTCATGGTTGGCCCACATGATATAAAATTGCATCCGCCGGTTGTTCGGCGCGCCCAGGAAACCGCGGGCGAGGGCTTCTTCCAGGAAAGGCTGGTTTTCGTACCAGTACCAGTCAAAAATGAACACATTCACGCCATGGCGGATGGCGGCGTCTATCTTCTGCTCCATGACCCGGGGGTCGGATTCGTCCTGGCAGCCCCAGGCGGGAATCCGGGGTTGCCAGTGGCCGGGAAATTTCGGCCGGGCCTGGCGGACGGTTTCCCATTCGCCTTCGCCGGCCGGCATGAACCGCCGCCAGCGCGGCTCGTCGTGGTACGCCGGCCAATAATAAGCCGCGATGTCGTATGGATTATTCCGGCTTGATTTCATATTCCAGGGTTACGATCGCCTTGACGGTTTTGTCAATGGTGGATTCGTCATAGACTCCATAGCCCGAAGTCTCGGTGGAGTTGCGGGTGGTGATCTGGAATACCCCCTGGCTGGCGGCGGTCAGTTTGCCCACACGGCCGCCGCTGTTTTCCGCCAGCGCCGCGGCGCGCCGGCAGCCGTCGGCCGTGGCCGCGGCCAGGAGCTTGAGCTTGGTCTCCTTCAAATCCGACACATAAAAAGACGGCGCAAAAACCGCCAGGTCAACATTGTCCTTGACCAGTTCGCCGAGCGCGACGGCGGTATCGCGGACCAGGCAAACATTGGTGGATTCGATGGTGACGGTTTGGGCCAGATCGTGGAATTCCACTTCGTTCATTTCCTTGCCTTGCGCATCCCGGCGCGGGACTTTGGCCGTGTCAATGGCGCCGAAGGCAAGCTCCGCGCCGGTGAAGCCGCCGGCGAGCAGCCTGGCGGTCACCATTTTCCGCGCCCGTGCCAGGCCGGCATACGCATCCGGCAGGCTGGCGCCGCGGGCGCTGTACCGGCAGACGCACCGGCCGAAATCGGACACCACATCCGCTTCGGCGTAGCCCTTGACGGCAATGGACTGCTCATGCCGGATTTTGAGAAACAGCCGGGAGATGATGCCGGCTGACAGCGCCATGCCTGTGGCGAGGACCAGCGCCGCGGTTAAAATTTTGCCATGATTCATGTTTGCTCCATCCGGTGCTACCGGTTCAGTTGCGGATTGCGTCGAGGCCGCGCGCATCCAGGCCATCCGCGCGGATTCCCGCTCCGCCATCCGCCGCCGGGGAATCCGCGCGGGCGATGCCGTGATTCCTAACACCCGCGGTTCTGCCAGTCAAGGGGAAATAATATCTGGTTGGATGGCGGGGAAGAATGGTCCGGTGTTGCGCTTGACACATCACACCGGCTTGTTTATCGTGTTCCTGGCATGAAAAAACGCGCCCCAACCGCTGCGCCGGCCAATGTTTTTTTAGCAGGCGCGGAGAGCATTCTGGAAAGCATTTCCGACGGTGTCTTCACGGTGGATGCCGACTGGCGCATTACGTCTTTCAACCGCGCCGCCGAGCAGATTACCGGTATCCGGCGGCGCGAAGCCCTCGGCCGGCCGTGCGCCGAAGTGTTCCGGTCCAACATGTGCGAGGCGGATTGCGCGTTGCGGCAAACCGTCAAGACCGGCAAGCCGGTGGTCAACAAGTCCGGCTTCATCGTCACGGCGGCCGGGCGGCGGATGCCCATCTCCGTTTCCACCGCCTTGCTCCGCGATGCCGCGGGCAAGATCACCGGCGGAGCGGAAACCTTCCGCGATTTAAGCCTGGTGGAAGAATTGCGCAAGGAACTGGCAGGGCGTTTTTCCATCGGCGATCTTGTGAGCTGCAGTCCGCTGATGCGCCGCATTCTGGAAATTCTGCCCCAGGTGGCCGCCAGCGATGCCACGGTATTGATCCTGGGCGAAACCGGCACCGGCAAGGAACTGCTGGCGCGCGCCATCCATGCGGAAAGCCGGCGGCATGCCCGGCCGTTTGTGGCGGTGAACTGCGGCGCGCTGCCCGACACGCTGCTGGAATCCGAACTTTTCGGTTATGTCAAGGGCGCCTTTACCGGGGCCGCGGCTGACAAGCCCGGCCGTTTCGCCCTGGCGGAGGGCGGCACGGTTTTTTTGGATGAAATCGGCGATATCAGCCCCGCTTTGCAGGTCCGGCTGCTGCGGGTATTGCAGGAAAAGACATACGAACCGCTGGGAGGCGCCAAGCCTTGCAAAGCTGATGTCCGGGTGATTGCCGCTACGCACCGCGACTTGCCGTCGCTGATCCGCCAGGGGGAATTCCGCGAGGATTTGTTTTACCGGCTCAACGTCATCAGCCTGGATTTGCCGCCGCTGCGCCGCCGCAAGGAGGATTTGCCGCTGCTGGTGGAACATTTCATCACGCGGTTGAACCGACGCGACGGCAAATCCGTGGCCGGCGCGACTCCGGAAACCATGGCCATGCTGATGGCACACGAGTATCCCGGCAACGTGCGGGAACTGGAAAACATCATCGAACGCGCGCTGGTGCTGTGCGCTGCGGGCAAAATCGAGCCGCGGCATTTGCCTCCAGAACTGATGCCGCGTCAAGCGCCGGGCGCCGCGGCGAACCCGGCGGTTACGGGAACCGCCATGGCCGCGCAACGCCTCAACGCCGAGGCCCGGGCCATCCTGGGCGCGCTGGAGCGGCACCGCTACAACCGCCTGGCCGCGGCCCGCGAGCTGGGGGTGCATAAAACCACGCTCTTCCGGAAAATCCGGCAACTGGGCCTGAAGTTGCCGCGCCAGGATGGGCGCGCGCGGCGGGCGCGCATGGATGATCGGGTTTGAAAGCGGGCCGCGGCCTGGCCGCCGTGTTGTTAAGCTGAAGCTGCGCAGAATAAGCCGTTCGGCTGCTGCAGGAACGGATGCCGAACACCCTGCTACGCTGAAGCTGCACAGGGCAAGCAGTTCGGCTACTACATAAATCTGGTTGTAGTAGCGCCACGGATTGCCCCCGGCCTGGCTTTGGCGTTGCTTTTGCGTTGCATTTATCAAAACCCTGTTTTAGAATTAACCAATTGCAAATGAAATTATTCGCGAACGCCCGGTGCAGCGGGGGGGGATAATCACTATGGCTGAAGAATTACAGAGTTTAATCGATCGTATTCAGAAGGAAGGCGTTTCCAAGGCGCAGGCCGAGGCCGATGCCATTGTCGCCGGAGCCAAACAGCGCGCCGCGCAGATCGTCAAGGATGCGGAGGAACAGACGTCCGCCAAGCTCAAACAGGCGGAGCAGGAAGCGGCCTTGTTCACGGAACGCAGCCGCAAAACCCTGGAACAGGCGGCGCGGGATTTGCTGATTACCGTGGGGCAGGGCGTGGAAAATATCCTGCAGGATATAGTGGCGGAGGCGGTTGGCGAGGCGCTGAACGTCAAAGTGCTCGAAGAAATGCTGGTCAAGATGGCCGAGGCTTATGTCGCGCACGAAGGCGGTTCGGCGCAAATCAACCTGTTGGTCAGCCCCAAGGATCAGGAAGCGCTGGTAAAGTTTTTCGCCACACGGTACCGCCAGCGAATCGGCCAGGGCGTTCAGTTGCACGTTGACAACAACATATTCAAGGGGTTCCAGGTGTCGTTTGTAGAAGATCATCTCTGCCACGACTTTACCGCGCCGGCGATCGCGGAGGCCCTGATGAACCTGCTGCGGCCGAACCTGGCGGAAATCGTGCATCGCGCCGCCCGCAATGGCAGCGACCAGGGCCGCGCCGGCAAGCGCGCGGCTGCCGGCTGATATCAAACTGCCTGTGATCATTGGTTTGTATGTACTACTTTTTTTGCGCCAGCTTGCCGCCCCTGCAACTGGGTGAATCCCCGCCCTGGACCATGGCGGAGTTTTTGAGCGAATGCCGCCGCCTGCTGCATGCCGATGATCTGCGCCAGGCGCAGTTGGTGCTGGCTGAAAATTACGGCGAGCCGGCCCCGGCCGGCGCTTCCCGTTTCGTGCGGGACTGGCGGGCATGGGAAACGCAGTTGCGCAATGCGGTGGCCCGGTGGCGGGCGGTGCGCGCCCGGGCGGATTTGACCGGCAAGCTCCGGGAACATCCGGGGTTCGACTGCTCGCTGGAAAAGGACGTGAATGACGCCTGCGCCCGGCCCAATCCCCTGGAACGCGAGCTGGCATTGGACCGGCTGCGCTGGCGTTGGGCCGAGGATGCCGCCCGGACCGCCCCGTTTGGCCTGTCGGCCATCCTGGGATTCGCGCTGAGGCTGCGCCTTGCCGCGCGCTGGGCGTCTTTGCAGGATGAAAAAGGGCGGGCCGCGGCGGCGGCGTTTATGGAGCAAGCCGCGGTGATTAAATAAAATCATGCGCCATGCATGTTTAATGCGAAATGGATGATAATATGAGCGCCAACCTGGGACGCATTGCGGGAGTAAACGGCAACTTGATCACGGTGGAGTTTGATAATCCCGTTATTCAGAATGAAGTGGCTTATGCGATCCTGGACGATTTGCGCTTGAAGGCGGAAGTCATCCGTGTGCGCGGCCGTTACGCCGAATTGCAGGTTTTTGAAGACACCACCGGCCTCCGCGTCGGCGGCCGCGTGGAATTCAGCGGGGAATTGCTGTCGGTGGAACTCGGGCCGGGCTTGCTGACCCAGATATTCGACGGCCTGCAAAACCCGCTGCCGGAACTGGCGGAGCAGAGCGGCTTTTTTTTGGAACGCGGCAAGTATCTGCCTCCCTTGCCGCGCGGACGCGCCTGGGATTTTACTCCGCAAGCCAAGGCGGATGACACGGTTTTCGCCGGCGACACGCTTGGCACGACTCCGGAAGGGATTTTCGAGCACCGCATCATGGCGCCGTTCGGTTTGACCGGGCCCTGGCAAGTGGCGGAAATCGCCAAGCCCGGCAAATACAAACTGGATCAGCGGATCGCCGTTCTGAAAAACGAGCAGGGGCGCGAGCAGGAAGTGTTCATGGTGCAGACCTGGCCGGTGAAAATTCCCATCAAGTGCTATGCCGAGCGGCTGCGGCCCACGGAGCCGTTAGTCACGAAAATCCGCATTATTGACACGTTTTTCCCGGTGGCCCGCGGCGGCACTTATTGCATACCCGGTCCGTTCGGCGCCGGCAAGACGGTGTTGCAGCAATTAACCTCCCGCCATGCGGACGTGGATATCGTGATCATCGCCGCCTGCGGCGAGCGCGCCGGCGAAGTGGTGGAAACGCTGCGCGAATTCCCGCAATTGACCGATCCGCGCACCGGCCGCAGCCTGATGGAGCGCACCATGATCGTGTGCAACACCAGTTCCATGCCGGTGGCGGCGCGCGAGGCGTCGGTCTATACCGCGGTCACCGTGGCGGAGTATTACCGCCAAATGGGGTTGAACGTGCTGTTGCTGGCCGATTCCACCTCGCGCTGGGCGCAGGCCTTGCGCGAGATGTCCGGGCGCCTGGAGGAAATCCCCGGCGAGGAAGCCTTCCCGGCCTACCTGGAATCCGTCATTGCCGCCTTTTACGAGCGCGGCGGCGTGGTCAAACTGCGTGACGGCCGCGTGGGCTCGGTCACGATCGGCGGCACGGTCAGTCCGGCGGGCGGCAATTTCGAGGAGCCGGTCACCCAGAGCACGCTCAAGGTGGTGGGTGCGTTCCACGGCTTGTCCCGCGCCCGATCCGACGCCCGGCGTTACCCGGCGATTGACCCCCTGGACAGTTGGAGCAAATACCAGGGCTTGGTCCAGGCGGAAAATGTCGCCCTGGCCCACCGCCTGCTGCGCCAGGGCAACGAGGTCAACCAGATGATGAAGGTGGTGGGCGAGGAAGGCACGTCGCTCGGCGATTTCCAGGTATACCTGAAAGCCGAATACCTGGATGCCGCCTACCTGCAGCAGGATGCCTATCACGAAGTGGACGGCGCGTCGTCCGCCGAGCGCCAGCAATACGTTTTTAATATCCTGGTTAAAATCCTGAAAACCAAAATGAAATTCGCCGACAAGGATGCCGCCCGCCAATTCTTCAGCCGGCTGACCCAGGCCACCAAAGATTGGAACCGCGCCGACATGCAGTCGGACAAGGAGGAATTCCGGCGGCTGGAAGG
>JAXGSX010000179.1:0-7271 GCA_040775225.1 Kiritimatiellia bacterium
AGGATGTTCCCGGCCACCGCCGGGCGCCCCATGTTTGTTTCAATTCCGAATGGCCGGATTTTATTGTGCATGGCGTGGAATGCTTGATGAAAAAATTCGACCTGGATGGCGTTTACCTTGACGCCTGGGCGCTGTGGTTGGATAAACCTTGCGCTAATCAGCTTCATGGCTGCGGTTATACCCTGCCGGATGGCATGCTGAAACAGACCTTTCCTTTCTGGAAATGCCGCGAACTTATGGAGCGGGTCTATGTCACCGTCAAATCAATCAAGCCCGGCGGGCGTCTTAGTTTACATGCCAATCCGGGCCTGTGCATGGCTCAATTCGGCACCGATTGTTTCGCCGGCGAAGGAGTACACGGCAATTTTCGCAATCTTAATATGCAGTTTATTCGCGCCCTGCATATGGGGCTTGAGCAATGGGGCACCTTTTCGGAGCTGATCGCTTCCGCTGACTATGACTATGGCGAGGCTGTCGGACTTTTACACAATGTTCTGCCGCGCGCCGGCGCGTATGAATTAAGCCATAAAAACATAGTTGATCAACCCGCCGCCATTTGGCGGATTCAGGATGCCTTTGGCAAAACCCAGGCCCAGTGGCTGCCTTACTGGCGCAACGCGGAATTAGTATCCGCAGATGCGGAGCAGATCAAGGTCAGCCTCTGGAACCGGCCAGGCAAAGGCGCGTTGCTGGTGATTTCAAACCTTGGCATATCCGAATGCCAGGCCAGGATTAGGTTGCGGCGTCAGAAACTGGCAATGCCGGCCGATACGGCGGCGCTCGAAATGCTGCCTTGCAAGCCATCCATGACCTTGAATGGCGATGGCGTTGCGTTGACATTGCCCGCCGGCAAATGCCAGTTGGTTTTTCTCGCTCCGCGCGATTCGAGTCTCTGGCCGCGAATGCGCAAAGCGCGCCAGTGGGTCGCGCGCATGCACGCCAGGAGAATTGCGGAAATCAAATATGAATCGTGGTTGCTGGCTGGTCCGTTCGGCGAAGCCGATCCTGCGCCCTATATCCCCGCTGGCGCCAGACGGCCGGAAACGCCGCCGGAATTTTGCGGCATGGAGACTGTTTACCCGCCGGAATCGCCGTTCAAACCGGATGCGGTTTTTGAAACGGCGGGCGGTAAGCGCGGCGCTTGGACGGTTGCCATGGCGGAGAACGGTGATTTAACTTTCCCAAAAATTATGCTGCGTGAAAAGTGGGATATCGCCTATGCTTATACCCGTATTTGCTTCCCCACACTTGTGCCTTCGCTTTGCGATAATCCGGTTAATTTGCTCTTTCTGAGTCATCATGCGTTTAAAATATGGGTTAATGGCAGGGAAGTTTATACTTATGGCGGGGCGGGTACGCCGCGTTACGGTCAAAAAATACTTCGTTTGAACAAACATACAATTAAAGTTGTGTTGCATCCTGGGTGGAACGAATTATTGGTTAAACTGGTGGCGCGGGATGGCGCAAATTTCCAATATGCTATCACCGGACCGGAGGGGCATAAATTGCCCCCGCTGCTTATCAGCGCGCGCGATTAGATGCCGTCTTCCTGGCACAATATAAAACGTATTGAATTCCAATAAACAGTCTTAAACGCCAGACTGTGTCTGGCGGAATAAATAATGCCTATCCGTCGGTACGCTGTATGAGCCAGCAATCCTCCAGTAATGTCGTTGGACTTGGTTGCCATATATCGCAGTTGCGGCGCGCCAGAACGCAATTTGCCGGATTCCCATCCGCCTACACGCTGATGCCATTCTGGTTTTGGAACGACGATTTGCGCGAAGATGAAATTGTCCGCCAGTTAAACGAATTTAAACGCCAGCATGTTTACGCCGCCATGATCAGTCCTATGGTTGGGTTGATTCAGCCGTATCTTTCCGAAAAATATTTTGAAATGTATAAATTCGCCTTGTGCGAAGCGCGCAAACGCGGGATGCGCCTCTGGGTCTATGACGAGTATTGCTGGCCCAGCGGCACGGCGGCGGGCAAGCTGGTGGATTTGTTTCCAGAGTACCGGATGACAGCCGGTCATTTTTACAGTTATGCCGTGCCCGCGGCCGCGGCGCGGAGGCTTCGTTTGCGGCTGCCGCCCGGCCGCGTTATCAGAGCCTGGGCGCAGCGCAACGGCGTTTCCAGGACGGAGGATATCATTGATGCCGTTGATGATACGGTGCTGGATTGGAAAGCTCCCCGCGGCGCGTGGACGGCCAATCTATGCGTCGTCGCGCAGGTCCAGACCAGGCCGGAATCCTGCACCGGCGCACGATGGACCGCCGATGTGTCCGGTTATACCGATGTCATGAACCGCGAGGCGGTGTCCAAATTTATCGATCTGGTCTATGACGCTCATTACCGCGCCGCGCCGGAATATTTCGGCAATACCATGCCCGGCTTTTTTACCGATGAGGCCGGCTTCCTGTATGATATGCTTCTGAATGGCGGGCGCGACACGGCCATTTACGGATTTGACAGCATTCTCGACAGGTTCAGCACGGCGCGCTTCGGGGATAATCCCGTTTTCCGCGGTTTCCGGCGATCCGTGCCATGGACGAATGGTTTACTGGGTATTTTTCGCGAACGCTACGGCTATGACCTGCGGGAGAGTTTGCCGGAATTGGTGCGGGGAGCGGCGGCCGACCGCGGTGTTTGTTATGATTATTTTCGCCTGCTTTCGGAACTCTTCGCTGAAAATTATTGCGCGCAGATCGGCAACTGGTGCGCGCGGCACAACGTTGTGTTTACCGGGCACTGGTGCGAAGGAATCAATCGCGGTGATTTTCACCGGCAGGCGGCAGCCCAACAGGCGCCGGGCATAGATATCCTCGGCAATGAATCGGCTTTCGGCAAACTGATTGCCCTGCCGCGCCAGGCGGCTTCCGTGGCGCGCGCTTATGGACGGGAGCGTGTGGTCGCCGAAATCTATGGCGTGACCAAGTGGAATTATGAATTGCCCGATAAAATCAAGCATGCGGACGTGCTGACGGTACTTGGGATTAACACGCATGCGCCGATTGATCATGCGTACAGCTTGCGCAGTTTCCGCAAGCACACATCTAATCCGCCAGGTTTTTTTCAGGCGCCGGCATGGAAATATCAGAAATATTTTTCGGATCATGTTGCGCGGCTATGCCTGGCCACCAGCCTAGGCCGCGCGGCGGTGAATACGGCCATATTCTTTCCATCCGAAGCGGCCTTGTCCAACACCATCCCTGATCCATTGGGCAACGAACAGCTTGCGTGCCATGTGCGCAGCGTTTTCGAGCATTTGCTGGAGTTGCAGATTGAAGCTGATTTTATATTCGAAAGCGCGCTGGCTTCGGCCCGCATTGCGGATGGGTGTCTGTTTTATGCCGGCGCGGCTTATCGCACGCTGGTTATGCCCGCCATCGGGATGCTGGCTTCGGCCACGGTTGGATGCCTGTCCCGGTTTGTTGAAAACGGCGGCAAGCTGATTATGTATGGCCGCCCGCCAAAATACGATCCGCGCGGCGCGCGGCTCGGAGCGCGGGCGCGGGCGCTTTTTGGTGACAGCCGCGCTTTGCGGTTGGGCAAGACAAGCGCGCGCGATTACGGCCAGGGCAAGGTGATAATATTGTCCGATCCTGCGGGTGCGATTACGACGTCGGCGCCCGTCAAAGGCGGCAAGAAGGAGTGTTTGTTCGATGGGACCCGTTCCTTGGTATGCACGGATAAGCAATATCCCCAGTGGATTGATGTTGATCTGGAAGAGCGCCGGGAATTGTTGTCGTTAAGCATTACCATCGAGGCTGCCAAGCAGGCCATCAAATATGAATATGCCTGGCAGGTTTCAGATGACGAGCGCCGTTGGCGCATTGTCGCGCGCTTGGCCCGGTCCGGTTACGTGCATAAAACCCGCCTGCCCGGGAACTGGGCCGCACGCTATGTCCGGCTTTATGTCCAAAGCGGCGGCGGGCGGATGTTCGGGCTGCAGGAATTGGCGATTGAATATCGCGACAAGCATGGCGCAAGGAAAATATGGCAACCGCCGGCAGCGAATCCAACATTTTTGCGCGGGCTGTTCGGCGGGGGCGCGGCCCCGCTGGAGTTCCGCGAAACATCCGGAATGCTGTGCCCGCACCTGGTGTCCAATACGCGGGTCATGGGAGCGGATCGCCTGCTTACGGTGATGAACCGTTCTTCTGACATATTGTGTTTAAAGGCACGCCTGTCGGAAAAATTCCGTCGGGCTGGGCTTGAGCTTTGGGATGCGGATAACGGCGCCAGCGCCAGGCTGGGCCAGCCGGATGGCGACTTTCAGGTAACCTTTGCCCCGTATGAATGCCGCGTATTCGCCATGATTGTCGGCCGGCCCGGGAAAACGCGCGCGGCCATTAAAATTACGAATTGCATACGCAAGCCGGTTGTTGAATCGCACGGGCCATGGCCGTTCAAAACGGACCGGGCGAATGCGTATCCCCTGATGAATGCCGGATTGAGAATGGCTGATCCGTTTCGGCCGGATGAATTTCAAATGGCGGGAGATGGTCGCATCCCCCGGCCCCTGCGCCGCGCTCCATATGTTCTTTTCAAATGTCAGCCGGTGTTGGAAAAACAACCGACCGGCCGGGAAGAATTGCTTTATGATGAAGGGCTGTTGTCGGAATTGCGTATTAATGGAGAATCACTGAAAAATCTCCCGCGTCGCAATCGTTATCTGGATACTTTTGGCATGTCGGCGCCAATCGGAACACTGCTGCGCCGCGGAAAAAATACGGTTTCTGGCTGGTTCATGCCGGAATTCTATGAACGCACCATGCGCGGTATTTTTTATAACGAGGACATCCTTCAGCCAACATTCGATGTTTATCTGTTGGGGGACTTTTCCGTTTCCGGTAATCGTTTGGTTGAAGCCCGTAAAGTGCTGGATAATCGCCCTTGGCAGGATCAAGGTTATCCGTTTTACAGCGGGACCGCCACATATGCCGTCGGGCTTGATGTTCCCCAGTCGGCAACTTCCGGTTTATGGCTTGAGATCGGATCGCGCGGAAGTTTGGTGGAAGCGCGCTTAAATCAACGCAGGATAGGGGTGCGGACGCATCCGCCGTTTCTTTTTGATTTATCCGGCAAGGTTGCCGCCGGTTCGACGGTTGACTTGGAAATCATGATTACCAATACCATTGGTTCGATGCTTTCGGCTCAGCGGATCGGGACACTCGTAGGGGCTGTGGAAAAATACGCCTCGGGATTGGAATATGTCAAATTGCACGTTTAATAGTCGGGAAACAAGTAACTTTTCAAAGCATTTTCAATGATCTATACTTCTGAATGATCATCCGGCATCATCCGAACCTTGAACCAGGGAGACCATCAATCATGTTCCTCGACATTCATGCCCATGCCTACCGCAAGCCGTGCCCGTTTCCCAACCGGTTTGCCTTGCCGGAGGAGCTTTTCCCGCTGTATGACCGGCTGGGAATCGAACAGGCGGTGCTCCTGCCGCTGGTCAGTCCGGAAGTTTACCTGCCGCAGTCGAACGACGATATCCTGGAAATGGTGGAGAAGTGGCCGGACCGGTTCATCCCTTTTTGCAACATTGATCCCCGGGCGCTGACGAACAGTTGCGACGCGCCGCTGGGCGACCTGCTGCGTTATTTCCGCGACCGGGGCTGCCGCGGCATCGGCGAGGTCATGCCCAACCTCCCTTTCCTGCACCCGCTGGTCCTGAATCTTTTCAAGCATGTCCAGGCTGTCGGGTTCCCGCTGATCTTCGACGGGTCGCCGACCATCGGCGGCAAGTACGGGCTGTACGACGATCCCGGGATGCCCCAACTGGAACGCTGCCTGCAGTTGTTTCCCAACCTGGTGTTCCTCGGGCATGGACCGCCGTTCTGGGCCGAAATCGGGCAGTTGGAGACGCCCATGGCCCGCGCCGGGTATCCCCGGGGGCCGTTGCGCGGTGAGGGCGTGGTGCCCAAGCTCATGCGGCGGTATGGCAACCTGTGGGGCGACCTTTCGGCCGGCAGCGGGTATAACGCTCTGGCGCGCGATCCGGAATATGCCGTGAAGTTTCTGAACGAGTTCCAGGACCGCCTGGCATTCGGTACGGATATCTGCGCCGCCGACGCCAAGGTGCCGTTGCCCGGGTTTCTACAGGACCTGCGCGCGCGCGGCTTGATCAGCGATGGGGTTTTCGAGAAAATCGCCCGCGGGAATGCCCGGCGCCTGCTGAAATTGTCAGGCGGATAGCGCATCGGAAATTTCGCGCTGCTGGTTTTGCAGGTCGGCGATTTCCTGGCGCCAGAACTGGGCGGAGCCCCATTCCGGCAGCAGCCGGGCGAATCCGCCGTCGGCTTTCTGCCGGGCGCACCAGGCGGTGTAATGGATGAAGCGCATGGCGCGCAGGGGTTCGATCAGCCGCAGGGTTACGCGGGGAAAATCGCAGAAGGTCTCATAGCCTTCCAGCACCCATTCCAGTTCAGTCCGTGCCTCCGGCAGGCGGTTGGGGAGGATCAGCCAGATGTCCTGGACGGCCGGGCCGACCGCCATATCGTCGAAATCCAGCAGGTGATAACCCTCGCCCGGCCGGTGGAGTATATTCCCGCAATGGCAATCGCCGTGAATGCGCAGCGTTTCCAGGCCTTCAAACAGCGGCGCAATTTGCCCGATCAATTCCATCGCCGTCCGCTCGTAGCGGTCCCGATATTGGGCGGGGACCGTGCCGGAATCAAGAATATAACGCAGGTGTCCGAGCGTGGAATGCCGGGGATGCAGCCGGAGGCGGTCGTGCGGCAGGCGCTGCGCGCCGACGACGTGCATGCGGGCAATCAGCCGGCCGAGTTGAATCCAACAGCTGCGATCGGGCTCATCCAGGGGCCGGCCGCCTTTTTTGGGGAATACGGCGAAGGCGGTACCGCCCAGGTCGTGCAAATGCGTTCCATCGCGGCCCGGGAGCGGCGGCACGACCGAAACTTCCGCCGCGTGCAGTTCCGCGATAAAATCCAGTTCGTCTTGCAGCGCGGCGCGGCTCCAGCGGCCCGGGCGGTAAAATTTAACGATCACGCTGCCGCCGTCCGCCAGGCCGACTTCATAAACGCGGTTGATGTAGCTGTTCAGGGGGCGGCATTGGTTGGTGCAGGGCGTTCCCAGCGCATTTTCGACGGCGTTGATCACGGCGTCCGGCGTCAGGCGGCCGAAATCCTGTCGCCGCCGGCGTGAAAGTTCCTGATTTCGCCGGTGAGAGCGTTCCTCGTCCGGTTCATTCGTCTTTCTGGGATCGGAAGCTTTTGCCCTCGATGGTGACGGTTTCA
>JAXGSX010000180.1:0-7261 GCA_040775225.1 Kiritimatiellia bacterium
AGCCAGCCGCGCCAGCGGTGCCAGGCGAAAATCATCCCGGTACAAAAACGGCGGTCGCGCCAGCCCAACTCGCGATGCGCGCGGTAATGCCCGGCCAGGAACCGGTCGGCCGGCCGGCCGGCGGCAGTCACGGCCAGGGCCAGGCGCAGCAAACCAGGCAGGTATTCCGCCTGGCGGCGGGCGGCATGTAAGGGGATGGGCATGGATTTGGCTAACGCCTGTAGCGGCGGCCATTCTGGGCGGAACGGTCGGCGCGCAGGCAGGCACGCTGTAAAACGCCGATGAACACGCTTTGCGGGCCCAGCAAATCTTCCAATTCGTCAATCAAGCCGGCGGTGGCTGCAACGCGATAGGCGCTGTCGGTATTAAGGAAGACCTCTTCGCCCTTGGGGAACTGCAGGCAAAATACCGCCGGGGTATCGCCGGGGTATCGCTGGAACAATGCGCGGATACGCTTCAGCATGTCATCCGACAAAACCGCGGCGGGAACATGCAGGCTGATGCGTTCGGTGAAAATCCGCGGCGCGCGTTCCAGCGGGTAAACCTCGTATATCTTCATTTTCACCGCCTGGTCGCCGCGGGAAATCTCGCCGCAAACCATCACCGCCGCCCCGGGCGCCAGTTCCGCGCCGAACTCGCGCCAGGTATCAGGGAAAGCCACGGCTTCCAGCATGCCTTCCGCATCCTCGATCCGCGCCACGGCCATCTGATCCTTGTTTTTCGTGGTCTTTTTCTCCACTGCCGCCACCAGTCCGCCAACCCGCGTGACCGCGCCGTTTTCCATTTCCCCCAATTCCGCGATAGTCGCCAGGCGGTAGCGTTTCAGCAGCGGTTCGTACTGCGTGAGCGGATGACCGCTCATGTAGATTCCCAAAAGTTCCTTCTCCGCCGCCAGCAGTTCATTGTCCGGCCAGGGCGGGCATTCCGGCAGGATGTTCGCATCCTCCTCCGCGCCGTCATCCAGCATGGAAAACAGGGAAGCCTGCCCCATGCTCCGATCCTTCAGGGTGGCGGCCGCCCGGCGCAGCGCCGGCTCGATCCCGGCAAAGAGACTGGCGCGATGGCCGCCCAGGGAATCGAAAGCGCCGCAGCGCGCGAGAGTTTCCATCACCCGGCGGTTCAACACCCTGGGGTCCAGCCGCAGGCAGAAATCCACCAGGTTTTTATAAGCGCCGCCCTTTTCCCGTTCGGCGATGATGGCTTCCGACACGCCTTCGCCGACATTTTTCACGCCCGCCAGACCGAAGCGGATGTTTTTCGCGCCGGGCATGAACCGCACCTGGCTTTGATTTACATCCGGCGGCAGGATTTCAATGCCCATATCGCGGGCTTCATTGATGTAAACCGGCAACTTGTCGGTATTGCCGATTTCGCTGGAAATCAAGGCCGCCATGAACGCCTCCGGGTAATGGGACTTCAAGTAGGCGGTCTGATAGGCGATCACCCCGTAGCCGGCGCTGTGGGACTTGTTGAAACCATAGCCGGCGAACTTGGCGATGTTTTCAAAAATCTGCTCGGCCTTTCTGGCCGGCATTTTACAGGTTTGCTGGCATCCCTCAATGAAGCTCTGGCGCTGCTTCTCCATTTCCTCGGGCTTTTTCTTGCCCATTGCCCGCCGCAGGATGTCGCCCTGCCCGAGAGTGTACCCCGCCAGTTTCTGGGCGGCCTGCTGCACCTGTTCCTGGTAAAGCATGATGCCGTAGGTTTCCGCCAGGATCGGCTCCAGCAGGGGATCGTCGTATGCAATCTTCACCTTGCCGGTTTTGCGGTCCACGTAATCGTCCAGCATGTTCATCGGCCCGGGCCGGTAAAGGGCGATCATGGCGATCAGATCCTCGATGCGGTCGAGGCTGATCCGGCGCACCAAATCGCGCATGCCCTTGCTTTCCAGTTGGAACACGCCCACGGTGTCACCGCGTCGGAGCAGGGCATAGGTATCCGGATCGTCCATGGGGATGGCGTTGATATCCACTTCCGTCCCGGCGGTCTTAGAGACAAGCGCCAGGGTCTCCTCGATCACCGTCAGCGTTTTCAGTCCCAGAAAATCCGCCTTGAGCATGCCCAGGGCTTCCACGTGGTCCTTGCTGTACTGGGTGACGATTTCCTTGCTTTCGTCCTTGTCCTTGCTCTTGCCCAGGGTCAGCGGCAGCATGTCCACCAGCGGTTGTTCGGAAATCACCACGCCCGCGGCATGCACTCCGGCATTGCGGTAGAGGCCTTCCAGCACCCGGGCATACGGCAGAATCCGGCGGGCATACTCGTCGGCTTCCGCCGCCTTGCGGAATTCCAGGCTGGTCTGCTCGGCCTTTTCCAGCGTCATGTCCAGTTCTTCCGGCACCAGTTTGGCCAGGCGGTCGCAATCCGGCAGCGGCACCTGCAGCACGCGGCCGACATCGCGGATGACCGTTTTCGCGCCCAGTGAGCCGAAGGTGATGATCTGCGCCACATTGTCGCGGCCGTATTTCCGCTTGACGTACTCGATCACTTCACCCCGGCGGAACTGGCAGAAATCAATGTCAAAGTCCGGCGGGCTGATACGTTCCGGGTTGAGGAACCGCTCGAACACCAGGTTGTAACGCAGCGGATCAATCCCGGTGATGCCCAGGATATAGGACACCAGGCTCCCGGCGCCGGAGCCCCGGCCGGGGCCGACGGGGATATTGCTTTCCCGCGCGAACCGGACAAAGTCCCACACCACCAGGAAATAGCCCAGAAAACCGGTTTTTTCGATAACGCCGATCTCGAAATGCATGCGCTCAACGATCTGCCGTTCGCGGTCATCCCGCGGCTGGTCCGGATTGGCCACCCCGTAGCGCCGGCGCAAGCCATCGCGGCAAAGTTGCAGGAGGTAGGTCTTCTGGTCCAGGCCGTCCGGCGGGCGGAAAACAGGAAAATGCAGGGACTGGAAATCAAGTTCCACATTGCATCGGTGGGCGATGTCCACGGTATTGGACAGCGCCTCCGGCACTTCCCGGAACAACCTGGCCATGTCGGCGCCGGTTTTGAGATAAAATTCCGGGGAAGCGTAACGCATGTGGTTGGGATCGGACAATACCGCTCCCGTCTGAATGCACAGCAGGACTTCATGCGCCTCGGCATGCTCGCGCTTGAGATAATGCACGTCATTGGACGCCGCCAGGGGCAGACCCGTGCGGCGCGCGATTTCCTGGAGCCCGGCGTTCACCTGCCGCTGTTCCGGGATGCCGTGATCCTGGAGTTCCAGGTAGAAATTATCCTTGCCGAAGATCTCGCCGTATTCCCCCGCCGTCCGCAATCCCAGGTCCACGCCGCCGCTGATGACATCCTCGGCGACCCGTCCTTTCAGGCAGGCGGAAAGTCCGATCAAACCCTTGGAATATTTCGCCAGGATTTCCCGATCAATGCGCGGCTTGTAGTAAAATCCTTCCAGGTGCGCCATCGTCACCAGGCGCATCAGGTTATGGTACCCGGTCTCGTCCGCCGCCAGCAGCACCAGGTGGTAATTCGCCGACGAGGCGCCATCCTGCTTCCGGTCCAGCCGGCTGTTGGGCGCCTCGTAAACCTCGCAGCCGATCAAGGGCTTTATTCCCCGACTGCGGGCTTCTTTGTAAAATTCTATCACGCAGTACATTACGCCGTGATCGGTAATCGCCACCGCCGGCTGGCCGGCTGCCTGGACGGCGTCCATCAACTGGTCAATCCGGCAGGCGCCATCCAGCAGGCTGTAGCTGGTATGCAAGTGCAAATGGACAAAATCATCGTGTTTCATGGGAGTTCCAAGATACGCAAAACAGGGGAAATGACAAGTCAATTCGCGAAGACATGCCGCAGCGGGCGTATCTCAGGAGCTAATTGTAGTAGCCGAACGGCTTGCCCTGCGTAGCTTCAGCGCAGCAGGGGCGTTCGGCATCTGTCCGGAATGCTCGCCCGGTGGCGGCGGCCAAGGGACTGGCCGCCCTACCGGTTGATTGCGCCACGCCCTGCTTCGTCAGACTACGGCAGGACACGCAATGGCGCACTACAGCCATGCGCCGCGAAAACCGCAACGCGTAAAACCCTCACTCCACCGTCAGGGTGGTCTCTGAGAGCAGCAGCGTTCCGTTTAAATCCAGCACGCCATCCATCGGGTAATCCACGGCAAACCAGATGTTGTACACGCCCGGCGCCAGGACCAGGCCCTGCGCAATCGGCATCGGCGCAATATTGGCGAGCGGTCCCTGATGCACCGGACGGATGTTCTGCAATTGCCCGTCAAAACCAACCCAGTTAAAGTCACGGTTCAAATACAGCCAACCGCCGGAATTCTGCGCCAGGGCCGCCACCCACCAATCAACATCATATCCAACCCAGGCATCCACATTCATCATGGTCAGGGAAATCGTCAGCGGCGCGCCGTAAGCCGCCGCCGCGTTGTCGCCCACCATGCCATTCACAATCACCAGTGGCCCGACCACGCCGGGGTACCCGGTGTCGCCCTCGCTGAATGCGCTCGGGCCGGCGCCATTGACGGCCTTGACCCAGTAATAATACGTCATATTGGGGACAACGGTGCGATCATGGTAAATCAGGAAATCGGCCACCGAGTCCAGCATATGGGCCGACCCGGCGTCATCAGCCGTGTTCCGCCAGACCTGGTATGACTCGGCGCCGGCGGACGCCTGCCATGACACGGCAACTTTGTTGGTGTAGGCGCCGTCCGTAGCCAACACGCCCGCTGGCGCCGGGGGCGGGAGCGGCGGCGGGGCCGTCACGTTGAAAACATTGGTCACATCCGGCGCGGGATCCCATTCGGCATCCCCGGGTTGGGACGCCACGATCCGCACGACGCCGGTGCCGCTGAAGGCAATGTTAGTGGCGTCCAGCCAGTTCACCGGACTGCCCGGCGTATTGGTGAAGCTCACCGGCAGACCGCTCGAGGCCGTGGCGGCCAGCCTGACCCGTCCGGTCACCAATTGATCCGGGATGGCCGGAAAGAAGATCGTCTGGCTGTCCTTGGGCGCAAAGGCAAAATGCAAAGTGATGGTTCCCGACACCCGGTCATTGCGCTGCGATGTAACGGGCACCGAGGCGAATGAATTGCCCGTGATCGGAATCCGAAATGTCCGTTCTCCCGCCTGGCCCGCAACCGGGTCATTCCGGGTTCCCGAGGGATTTGGCTGGTCCACCCACGAATCGAACAGGCGAGCCATGAAGGTGTTGCCGTTGTACAAATCGACATACGGCATCCCGAACATGTAACCGGAGCAGGCGGCGGACCATGTTGTGGTGAGCGTAAAAGCTTTCGCCGCGGATACAGTGACATGCAAGGCATTGGTTGTGCCGACCGGATTGAACACCGCCGAGGGCCGGGCGCCGGCGCCGATATTCCGCTGCTGGTCAAACGCCAGCACCACCGTTTGCCCGTCGTTGCTGACAACCGACAGTGTCGAGACCACTTCTACGCTACCCATGCCGATAGACAAGGCCGTAGCCGCGGCGTAGGCGTCGCCGCTGTCGCCGGCATAATCAGCCGCGCCCGACTGGATTTCCTGGGCATGCACACCGGCATGAACGCTCACCTTCACGACCGAACCCGCCGGCGCCGTTCCCGCCAGCATGGCCAGCAATACCGCCCCGCTGAAAGCATACATTGAACGCATTTTGCCGCCCTCCCGATTTACACCAGCGCTTAACCAAACGCATATTTGCTACCAAAACGCCCTACAGGGCATAGCATAGCTGTTTTTTCCGCGTTGTCTATTCTAATTTTTGACCCCGGCTGTGTGTGATGCCGCGGATGTTTTATTATGGACTTGTCCCGGCGGCGGACGTATATTTTTCAAGGGCGCCGGAGCGCCGCCAACCAATCACAGGAGCCGACAATGCATTTTGGCGTATGCGGGAATGCGGCAATAGCCAAGGTTGCCGCGCGCGCAGGCTACGATTTCGTGGAAATGAGCGTGGCGGAACTGCTGAAGCCGCTCCAGACCGAGCAGGCATTCCTGGCAGCGCTGGCAGCCTTGCAAGACGCCGGCCTCCCCTGCCCCGCCGTCAACGGCTTCGTGCCGGCCAACCTGAAGATCACCGGGCCGGATGTTGACACTCCGGCCTTGCAGTCCTATGTCGCCACGGCGACAGCCCGGGCGGAACGGGCCGGCGTCCGGATCATTGTTTTCGGTTCAGGCGGCGCCCGGCGCATCCCGGACGGGTTTGACCGGCAAGCCGCGCATACCCAGCTTGCGGCATTCTGCCGCATGGCGGCCCCGCTGGCGCGCGACCATGGCATCATCATCGCGGTTGAGCCTTTGAATCAATCGGAATGCAACGTCCTGACGACCATTGCCGAATGCGCCGCGCTGGTCAAGGAAGCGGATGAGCCGGCCATCCGGCTGATGGTGGATGCCTACCACCTGCTGCGCGACGGCGATGCCTTGGCGGATATCGTCACTTACGGCAAGCTGCTGGCGCATGCGCACATCGCCACCGTGCCCGGCCGCCTGGCGCCGGGCGCCGAACCTTGCGATTTCTCCCAATTTTTCCGCGCCCTGGCGGACGCGCATTACTCCGGCCGGGTATCCATCGAAGGCAAGCTCGCCGACCCGGCGGCGGAACTCCCCGCCGCCCTGGCGCGCATGCGCCAGTTGGGGGACGATCATGGTATCTGAATTGCCCGCGGCAAGCCGTCTGGCTGCTGCCAGGCTAAACAGGCACATTCATGCCCGCGGGGGCGCCGCAGCGGCGGCAAGATCCCAGGCGTAGATTGCGGCATCCTCCAGGACAATGCGCGCCACCAGCCGGTGATGCGGGACGGGCGCGATCCGCGTGCCATCCCGCCAGGCGGCCTTGGCCGCCGGACAATCGCCCTGCAGGGGGATGGCGTCATCCAGGCCGCTGCGCCCGCTGATCTCGATTTTGTCGCCGCGCCCGGCGCGCGCGAACAACTGCACCCGCACGCAGCCCTGCGGGCCGGTCGCGCAGTTCAGGATCAACTCGCAGGGCCGGTCCAGCGCGCCCAGTTCCAGTTCCACCACGCCCGCCGGCGCGGCCTTGAACCCGAACATGCGCCAGCGCGGCCAACGAGCCAAGCCGATCACGCGCTGCTCGCCGGAAGCCTCGCGCCGGCGCAGCAAATCCGGATCAACCTGCCAGTCCGGGGTGAACTCCCAGGCATGGCTGTAGCGGTCGGCAGTGACATACATCCAATGCTCGGCGCCGGCCGCAACCGGGGCGCTGGCCACGCCCAACCAGCCGGCGGCCCACGCCGGGCGGTTGCCCCCGATAAACGCGGCGCGCCCCGGCGCAT
>JAXGSX010000181.1:0-7233 GCA_040775225.1 Kiritimatiellia bacterium
AAGAAAAAGACGAAGAAGCCGAATTGCAGATGGGACCGATGATTGACTGCGTGTTCCTGCTGCTGTTGTATTTCATCTCCGCCGCCCAGGTGAAGATCGAGGAAAAATACCTGGGGCTGATGGTGCCCGGCGGCGTCAGCCAGACGCCGCAGGCCCTGCCGGTGGAATTGACGCTGGCCATCGCGGAAAATAACCAGGTGTTCTGCAACGACATCCCCATGGACAGCCCGGGCGACCGCGAGTTGCCGACCGTGCGCGCCAAACTCGAGCAATGCCTGCAGCTCTTCGGCGACAAGCAGCCGGTGGTAATCCACCCGCAGCCCAAGGTGCGCCAGCAGCGCATCGTTGACGTCCTGAACGCCTGCGCGGCGACCGGCGTGAAAAATCTTTCTTTCTTTGCCAACCAGTACGAATAGCGGGCGGAATATTTTATGGCGATCGAGATCGAACAGAATATCGAGAAACTGGAGGAGCGGGTCGCCGCCCGCCGGGGCGTCTGGGTCATCGTCCTGGCTCTGCTGCGCTCGCGCTATTTCCTGATTTCCCTGATTTTATACCTGTCGGTGCTGCTGGTATTCGGCGGTTACAAAATCACCACCTACCTGGCCACCCGCGGCGCTTTCGAGGGCGTGGAGCAGTTGCTGGTGCTGCCGCCGCCCACGCCGCCGCCGCCGCGTCCGCCGCCGGAAAAGGTGGAAAACAAGGAAGTCAAGGTCACCGCCACCAAGACTCCCGTGGTGCGGATTACCGTGGACGCGCCTTCCACTTTTGTGCGCACGGAAACCCCGCCCGTGGCCCCCGTCGTCAAGGTGACGGAAATCAAGCTGGAGACGGACATGAGCCGGCGGATCGAGCAGGCGCGCCTGCAGCGCATGGCGAATGTGCGCGATTTCCAGAAAGTCTGGAACGTGCAGAACCAGGGCCGGTCCACCCGCGCCAAGTTCACGATTTTCCAGGCCAAGTACCGCGGCGGCGACTGGAATTGCAACCCGTCTTCCCTGCCGAACCTGATGCTGCAGATTCGCGCCTGGTCCCGCGACCGGCTGGACGCCAATCTGCACCCGGAGGTGTTGGACGTGGGCACCGACCAGCTTTTCGTCCTGCGTCCGCCGTTTGTCTATCTCACCGGCCACAAGGATTTCACGCTGTTGGATTCGGAGGTGAAGAACCTCCGGGATTACCTGACCCTGGGCGGCGCGGTCTGGGCCGACAGTTCGCTCGCCGGCCGGCGTTCGCGCTTTGACGTGGCCTTCCGCCGCGAGATGAAGCGCGTCATGCCCGACCGCGAATTCGAAGTGGTGCCGGGCACGGACCACGAGCTGTTCGACACGTTTTTCCAGAATATCGGCCTGCCTTCCGGCATGAATTTTTACCAGGAACCGGTGGAACTGATCAACATCGGCTCGGAGATGGCCGTGCTGTACACGCTCAACGGCTACGGCCATTTGTGGGAAGCCCGGCTGAACAGCCAGAACAAGATCGAATGGGGCCTGGTGAATGTCGGCACCATGGAAGCCCCGAGCTGGCGGCATGTTTACGGGCCGCACCTCTCGTCGCCGCGCGAGGAAACCGGGATCATCTACCGCAACATCAACGACGAGACGGTCAACAACTCCTTCCGTTTCGGCATCAACGTGGTGGTCCACCTGCTGACCCGCTACCAGAAACATTTCAAACTGCTGCCCAAGGATTTGCCGGCCAATAGCCCGCGGCTGCGGCAGGCTGCCGGTGCGGCGGCTGCCGCCCCGGCGCCGGCCGGCGCGCGCTAATGAAAACGACGGTGAACAGCATGATGATCAAAACTATCGGCAATCGGCGGCTGGGAATGGCATTGTTGCTGGCGCTGGGCTGCGCCGGCGCCGTCCGCGCCCAGGCCAACCTGTTTCCCGCCGAGGCCCAGGGCGACGCGACCGCGCCCTTGGGGAATTACTGGGACGGCGTGGACGACCAGAATTACCTGCGCGTTCACGTCGCGAATTCGCCGGTCCTGAACGATGTGGGGCGGATGGTCAACACGCCGCAATCGTCCTTCCCCAACGTGGCGGACATCAACGATGACAGCCTGCCCGACCTGCTGGTGGCGGACACTTACGGGTTCCTCTGGATTTACATCAATTCCGGCGAAAAAGGCGCGCCCAAGTTCACGCAGGGCCAGTTCGTGCCAACCTATCTGGGCTGGGGCTCGAAAATCCACGTGGTGGATTGGGACGGCGACCGCGACCTGGACGTGCTGGTGGGGACTTTTTACGGCGATGTCACAGTGCTGGAAAATTTCGGCACCGTCCGCGAGCCGCGCTTCACCCGCAATATGGGGGTGCCGCGCTATGTGATGCCGCTCTACGAAGTTGACCGCTCCGGCGACCGGCTGAAGCAGCTCATGCTCGGCAAGGACCCGCTTTTGTTCGGCAATTACATGAGCCCGTGGGCCGCGGATTGGCGGAAGAAAGGCTCCCTGGACCTGCTGTTGGGCGAAGGCACCTACTCGGCCAACAGCGTCCGCATCCTGTACAACACCGGCTCGCGCACCCGCCCGAATTTCATCCCGGAACAGGTGTTTTTCCTGGCCTTCGGCGAAGGATTTGAACACTTGACTCCGGCGGTGGTGGACTACAACGGCGACGGCATAGACGATTTGATCGTCGGTACGCGCACCGGCGAAATCCGCAAGTACAAGGGCACCAGGGAGGCGGTGGAGGGCCGGGATATGGTGGCCGCCATCCGCAGCACGCTCGCGCCGGCGGCGATGGAATTCGACGGGTTCCTGACGGTCGGCGGCAAGAATCTTTTCTCCAAGATGTCCAATGCCTTCCCCTGCGATTGGAACGAGGATGGCTTGTTCGACCTGGTGCTGGGCAATACCGATGGCCGCATTTACCTGGCTTTAAACAAGGGAACCAAGAGCGAACCCGGTTTCCCCGCCGTGGAGGCGATCAAGGGCATCAATACCGACAAGGATTTGCTGGCGCCCAAGGGCTGGTGGCCGGGCATCGGCCGCGAACACAGCATCAGCCGCTGGATTTTCGGCCATTGGGACTGGCTCGGCATGATCTGCAACGCCGGGGTGCTCCTGAGCGCCGAAAAATCCGCCGTCCTGCAGCCTGGAGTGCCGGCGATTACCGCGGAGGATGGCGAACGGTTTATTTACTTCCGCTACGTCAAGGAGTATCTCGGGTGGACCCGCTCCGAAACGCCGCCGTACAATATCAGCGCCCAGGGCGCCCGCTGGTTCGGTTTGAACAGCGCGGCCTTGAAAATGAAGATCGGGCATAAGTACGAATTTTCCTTCTCTTCCGTGATGCCGTCCAAGCAGGCGGTATGGCTGATGTCGGCATGGGAGACCTTCCCCGGTTCCGGCACTATCCCGACCCGCTGGGAGCGGTACGATTTCACCGGCAACATCCGGACTTCCCGGAGCTGGCAGAAAAACGTCCTCAAATTCACCTGCCCCGGCGTCGGCAAAACCCCCAAGGATCCCAAGGTGCGCAAGGGATCCTCGGATGAATTGAATTTCTACCTGATCTTCAAAATGCCCGAAGGCGACACGCAATTGCTGCTGGATAATTTCAAGCTGGTGGAATTGCCCTGACGCCCGGGTTGCTTACCCCGCTCCCCCTTTGGCTTGGCTCGCCGGCCGGCGCCCTCCATGGCATGCGCGGCGCCGCCAGGCGCCGGGGGTAAATCCTGCCTGCGCCTTGAACACGCGGTTGAATTGCTGGATGCTGCCAAAACCGCAGGCAAACGCGATTTCCGCGCAGGAATTGCGCGTCTTGGCCAATTCTTCGCGGGCGGCTTCCACCCTCGTTTTCTGGAGATAATTCAAAACCGAGTTGCCGGTGGCGGCATGAAATATCCGCTCCAAGTGGCGTTCGGAAACATTCAGCCTTGCGGCGATTTCCTTCAACGGCAACGGCTGGCTGTATTGCTGGCCGATGAGCGCCTGGGCGCGCGCCGCCAGCGGCATCCGGGCTGGATTGTCATTTTTCTGAATTTCCAACCGGGCGAGCTGTTCGGCAAACAGGGATAGCAGCAGTGCTACATCGCGCTGCCGGGACTTGGCCAGCCACGGGCTGCTCATAAAAAGCGGCTGTAGCGGGTTGATATGCCGGTCCGACATCCCGAAGTGCTTCAATTTAACGCGCGTGCAATTCCACGCCACGATTGTAGGCGGACGGTCAAGAATCTGCCCGCTCAGGATGATAGCAACCATTTGACGGTTAACTGTAACGGGCGCGACGAATTCCCGGAGTCCGGCAAAACATTGGTAACAGCAGGGTGACCGCCGCCCGATGGCCCGGGCCAAGCCGGATTGATCGGAAGCCAGGCACACGGACCGCAGCTTGGGAGAACGCTGCATGGCCGCGCAGAAGGGATTGACCCGGCCGATATGGCCTGAAGAAGTAAACTTGCGGCCATCCGCGGAAAGGAGGGCGATGTTCAAGCCGAACAGCCCCCAGATCAGACTGGCGAACCGGCGCATGGCCGCCAGGCTCGGCAGAGCATCAAAAAAATCTGCTCCCAAATCGCACGGCGCTTGGATCTCTGGTATTTGCCGCGGCATAAATTTATCGCCGCTTCCAACAATCTGGTTTTAAAATCAATGTGCAACTCTCTTAGTCTCTTGCGCAAAAATCTAAACGAATAAATTGTACAAACGTTTTCCTTGGAGCCGGGGTGCCCTCACCCCGGCCGCAGACCGGGACGGGGGCGTCCCGGCTCCAGGAAGAGGCTGTTCGCCGATGGCGAACCTTATTTTCGCGGCGCGAAAACATCTAGCCGCTTCCGGCAAAATCAAAACCAATAAATTGTAAAATATTTTAGTTGGAGACGGGACGCCCTCGTCCCGCCCTATTTCCGTGTGGGGCGCCCAGGCGCCATTCGCCGCAGGCGAACCATTTTATTGTGATTGCGGTGAATTCCTCGATAAAGCATAGGCAGACCAGGCCCCAAATGCAAGCGCTAAGATGCATGTCCGGATATGAGCGGTATTTTGTCTTAAAATGTGTAGATGTTCCTTATAAATATGTTTACAAAATACGAGTAAAAATTGATGGTTTACAAGCAACGGTTAAAAATGGAGTTTCATCAGCCATGCCCAAGCTTCCCGCGCAACGCAAGAATTCATCTGTCAATGCCCGACTGTCCCGCCGCGGCCCGGCGTCCGCCTGGACCGCCACGCCCTTCAGCTGCCGCCCGTATTATCCGTTTGCGCTGGGCAACGGCAGCGAATGCCTGGTCATAGGATTTACCGGCTCAATGAACGCCGGGCGCGGGCATCAGGAAGAACACCAGGGCTTGGTCACAGGCTGGTATAAATACGCGCACCGGGTTTACTATATACCTGAGCGGTTGCGGCAGGCCAGCCTGCTGGACGGCAGCCCCGGGATTGAAACCGGTGTGGCCAGCCCGATGTTGCAGGCCGGCTATGCGGTGACGGTGGCCGGGGAAATTGCCGGGGTGAAGGATTACCGGCAGTGGTATGATCCGCGCATCCCGACGGTGACGACGGAAGCCGCTTATCGCGATGTGCGTCTGGCGGTGACTGGTTATCTGACGGATGAACATCTCTGGGTTGAAACCATCCGCTTGCTGGCGGCGCCGGCCGGCAAATCCGTGTCGTTGGCGTTGTTTCTGAACCGGTTCGTCCAGCCCCACTTTCAAGGTTTGAAACTGGGACGGGAGTCCATTGTGAGCCTTGCGCCGCACTCCCCGGCCGGCGCGCTGCAATTCGAATATCATATGACGCCCAACGATGTCCGCGGCGGCGGTTATATGTGGTCGCGCCCCGCGGGGATTTGCCGCGGGAACAAATTGGTTTTTGACAATATAAAAACCGGCTTTGAAGTCACGCGCTGGCTGCTGGCCATGGATGACGCCGAGACCGCGGCCTGGCAAAAAGAGGTCAAATCAGCCTTCCGCCGTCTGCGCGCCATGCCGGAGCGGCAAATCCGGCGGGCGCATGCGCGGACCTGGTCCGATTTTTCAAACCAATCTTCGATCCACGTGCCGGATGCGCATGCGCAAGGCCTGTATGATTTCAGCATGTATTGGATGCGCGCCAACCAGTACCCCAAAAACGGGTCTTTAAATTTGGGTCCGTTTTCCTGCCATTGGGGCGGCGGGTGCAACGCCGTGCCGGACGCCTGGAGCATGCAAATGGCTCTCCTGACGGCCAACCACATCGCTGAAAGCCGGCGCTTCCTGGAGTTTTACCGGATGCGCCTGCCGCGCGCGCGGTTTGTCGCCAAAGCATTGGGATTGCCCGGCGCCCGTTTCTGCTATTTCGCCTCGGCGGAAGGGCAGGATTACCATGCCGATCCGGAAAAAATACGGACGGAAAAAGTTGGCGCCAACGCCATGGTCTGTTACAGCTTTTACGACCACTGGCGGGTGTCCGGGCGCGATGAAGTTTTGGACGAATCGCTGGGCATGATGCGGGAACTGCTGGATCATATCATTGCCGCGGCGGTGCAGGAAAAATCCGACCGGGCTTATATCGGAACGACCAAGCCATCCTGCGAATGTAAATTTGATGTAACAAATGACACCCTGATTTCCATCTGGGTCACCCGCGCGCTGCGCGGCTTTTGCTCCATGGCCGATGCCGCCGGCCGGCCGGTTCCGGATGCGTACCGGCGCATTGCCGAAAAACTGCCCCGCGGGCTGCGCGAGAATTACAAAAACGGCTATTTAATGCCCTTCCGCAATGCCGCCTTCCATTGCGGCGCCGTTGGGTGTTTCTTTTTTAACCTGCCGGATGGCATTGACCGGAAATCGGTCCTGCGCGACATCCGCGCCGGCAAAACACCGTTTGGATTTGATAACGACACTTATATCGGCAATATCCGGCATTGGCCCTGGGCGTATTGTTTCCAATCCCTGGTGTACAGCCATTGGGGCTGGGATAAAAAATCATTTGCCTGCCTGCAGAACGTAATGCGCGACTGTTCCGCGCTGGGCGCAATGCCGGAAAAAATCCGGATTGACGGTTATCCGGTCAACTATTATTACACATCGCCCCATGCTTATTTCCTCTGGGCGTTTCAAACCGCCCTGTGCCATGACCGCAAGGGTGAGGTTGTGGCGCTGTTGCCCGGGATGGATGGGACCTGGCGCGAGCTGGAATTCGAGAATCTGCGGATGAACGGCGGGTTGCTGGTGTCCCTGCAGGTCTCCAAAGCGCGGGTGCGGCGGTTGATCCTGCGGAATGACGGCGCGCGTCCGCTGCGCCGGCAT